>JAICVV010000001.1 GCA_025935155.1 Alphaproteobacteria bacterium | reverse complement strand
CGGGATCAATATCAGGGTGAACACGTGGCTGACCAGAATGCCCCCTACGATTACGGCGCCGAGGCCGCGATAAATTTCCGCGCCGGGCCCCGGCACGAGGACGAGCGGAAGCATGCCGAAAATCGCGGTCAACGTGCTGGAGAATATCGGCCGCAGCCGCGTTTCAAGGCTGGAACGCACCGCTTCCACTCGCGTCATGCCTTCTGCTTCCGCCTGCCGGGTGCGCGCCACCAGCAGGATCGTGTTATTCACCACCAGCCCAAGCACGATGATGAAGCCGATCATGGTGAGCAGATCGAGCGGCTGGAACACGAACAGCCCCAGGATACGCAGCGCCGCCATACCGCCCACCGTGCCCAGCGGCAGCGCAATCGTAGCAATCGCCGAATCCTTCACCGATTTGAACAGCGCCGCCATGATGAGGAACAGCAAGAGCACGGCGAGCCCGAAGTTCTTGCCCATGTTCCAAAGCGCGTTATCAAGATGGTTGGCCGCTGCGCCATAGGTCACCTGTCCATCGGGCGGAAGCAGTTTCTTGATGCCAGGCTCGACATCCTTCTTGATGATCTTCATTGCATCTTCGAGCGCCATGCCGCGCGGCGGCTGGAGGTTCAGCGCAAAGGTGCGGCGCCGGTCAAGGCGGTAGATTCCGCTTGGCGCCAACGTTTCCTGCATCGACACCAGATGCCCGAATGGCACGATGCCACCCTTCGGCGTCGCCACGGGCGCGCCGTTCACTGCCTCAGGGGAATCAAGCGTGCGGGATTTCAGGATAAGAAACAGCTGCCGCTCGCCATCGTAACGCTGGCCGACATAAAGGCCCTCACCGAACGCTTGCACCAGATTGCCGACATCCGGCCGCTTCCACCCAACCTCCGCAATGGAGCGGTCGTCCGGCATCATCTTGAGTTGTGGCTGGTCGTAGTCGAGCGTCGGATTGGAATTCACCACGCCTTCGGGAAATTTGTCCGTCAAGAGTTTGAACCCGGCTTTTGCTGCGTTGCGCATGGCTTCGGGATCGTTCGACTGCAGATTGATGGAAATACCGCCTCCCTCGCTGAAGCCGCCGAACAGGCTGCCCATCTGCGCGAAGGCCTGCGCATCCGGCAGATCCTTGATAACCTGGGACCGCACGATCTGCTCAAGCTGCGGGAAGTCCTCGTCGTTCGGCACCCGCACTGCCATGTCCATGAAGCCGGGTCCGTCCATCTTGACGTAGTAATTCAGAAGCTTCGGCTGTTTCTTGCCGGTCATGTAAGGCTGCAGCGAATTCATAATCGGCTTCGCAAAGTTCTTGTCGGCAAAATCCACGGTCGCGCCGGCGGGAAACTGGATGAAACCATCGATAGCGGCGCGTTTCACCTGAGGCAGATATTGCAGGCTCGGGATTAACAGCCACGTGCCGGCAAGCGAGCCGGCGATCAGTCCACCAATCCACAGCTGCCGCTTGCGCGGGGTATCGGTGAGATTCATCACCACATTGGTAATGCGGTGCCAGACATTGGTGAGATGCGCCACCTTAGGCCGCGTTTTCAGGAACAGCACGGACGCAACCGGTACCACCGTAATCGCCACAATCAGCGAGACCAGCACCGCAAACGCGATGGTGAGGGCGAGATCGGCAAACAGCTGGCCTTCCACGTCCTTCAGGAAAATCACCGGCAGGAAGATGGCGACATTGGTGGCGGTGGAAGCGAGCAACGCGCCCCAAACCTGATCGGTGCCTTTCTGCGAGGCTTCCGCGGCGGGCGTGCCGCGTTCCCGAAGCCGCAGGATGTTTTCAAAGCAGACAATCGCCGCGTCCAGAACGATGCCGGTCGCGAAGGCAAGGCCGGCCAGCGACACCACGTTCAGCGTGCGGCCCGCGATATTGAGCAGGATAACAACCGCGAACAGGCAGATCGGAATGGCGGACGAAATGATCAGCGTGCCGCGCCATTCCCGCATGAAAAACCACAACACCCCGACCGCCAGCAAAATTCCCAGGAACAGATCCGACGTGACCATCCCCACGGCCTGATTGATGAAGTGGGAGGGATCGAAGGAATACTGCAGGAAAACGTGCTGCTCCTTTGCAGGCCCTTCGTTGATTTTCGTCAGCTCCGCTTTCACAGCATTCACGGTGGCCAGAACATTGGCGCCCGAAGCGCGATACACCTGTATTCCCAGCGCGGGATTGCCGTTCTGATAGGCGAAGCCCTGCGCCTTGCTGCGCCCGATATGCACGTCGGCAATATCGCCCAGATGCACCGGCTTGCCATCGCGCCATTCAAGAATCAGATTCTTGAGATCGGCCACCGAATAGCGGCCGCGGAACTCGAGTCCGTATTGCCGCCGCCCCACATCGATGGTCCCGCCCGATACATCTTCAGAGCCGCTGATTTGCTGCGCCATCTGGGGGATTTGTATCCCTAGCTCCGCCGCGCGCACCGGATCGAACACGACATCCAGCTCGGCGTTGCCGCCGTTTGAATTAATCTGCGCGCTGCCGACGCCGGGCACCGCCTCCAGCCGCGGAATCACCACGTCCTTCAGGAACTGCTCGTAATCGTTGATGTTGCGCTTGTTGCCCGGCAATTGCTGCATGAACACGTAGAGCAGGGTAGCGTTCGAATCCTGCGTGCTGGCAAGCTGCACGAAAGGCTTCTGCGCGTCGGCGGGAAGCGGCGGCAGGCGGTTGAGCCTCCCGATCACATCTACCAGCGTACTCTTCATATCGGTGCCGAGCGCGAAGGTCAGCGCTACATAGGCGCCGCCGGCGTTCGAGTAGCCGTCCATCTCCTGCAGGCCAGGAATGCCCTGCAGCACTTCTTCTTCCGGCTCGAGAATCTGCGATTCGATTTCGCGCGGCGTCTCCGCGCGCCACTGCGTGCCGATTCCAATTTGCGGCCGGTCGATGTCAGGGAAAAGCTGAACAGGCAGGGCGTTCAGCGCGAACGCGCCAAACAGAATTGTGATGGCGATGCCCACCGCGACTGCGGCCGGACTTCGGATGCTGGCTTGGGTGAGCGCCCGCATCGGCTCCCTCGAATGTTGGGCTGCGAGTCGTATTATTGCCCGCAGTTTCAGGAGAATGTGGCGTCACACCTGCGTGAGACCAACAATAACAGCCATGCAGGAAATGGAGGGCAGGGCGCCGATTTCTACTGCGCCCGCCAACTAGCAGGTTACACGGCAGTAATATTTGCCGCTTCCGCCCGCGGCCAAGATTTGGGATTACTGCCGGCGTCCAGTGCGATCGGCGGACTCAGTTACCGAGGGCAAACAGGTGAGCGTTGTTGATTGCGTACAGCTGTCCGTCAGGTCCCATCAGGGTTGGCGTATAGGCCTCTGCGGTGGGCTGGGTCAGCGATACGACAGATGACAACGTGTTGGTTGTCAGATCCCAGCGATAGGTGTGACCGTCCTCGCTGTTGGCGATGACGGACTTGTTCGCCACATCGACCACAGCCGAATTGATGCACCATTCGTAGACGACGCCTTTCGGCTCACCGGGCTCCTGCGTCGGGCCAAGGATCGTGAGCACCTCGTTCATAACTTTTACCGATGGCAGAACCGGATCGTTCTCCTTCGCATTTGGATCGAGGATGGCGATCTTGTTGTGCCCGTCGCCGCTGCCAACCTCATAATAATTGTTGTACTTGGACATCAGCAGATATGTGGACGAGCCTGTATAGGAGGGAACCGCGCTGGCCGGCACCACAGACACGGTATCGTCCCATCCGAACGATCCCGGGGTTTTGCTTTTCCTCAGTTTGGCGTCGAAATGCAGCAGCCAGCCGCGATCGTTATGCGTGACGAAGTCGGATTCGACCACGCCGTAATACACATCGCCGTCGGGGCCGACGGTCGGCGACGCCGAGGAATCGTCGAACACGATAGCCGGTGCCTGGAAATAAGGATCGGTCAGCGCCGCGCTGTATTTCGTCGCCAGCGTCTTGCTATCCAAACCGAGCAGAATGCCGCGGCCGGTGTTGTCATCTGCAACCGCGATGTAGACGGTCTTGCCATCGCGGGAGAGCGCCGGCGCGCAGTTGGTCGGCACCGAATCGATCTGCGGATCGTTGGCAGCCGTCGTGGCACCAATCCAGGTACCCTTGCCGCCGGCGCTGATACGCGCGATGCCGCTCTTCAGGCCAAGCGGCGTGGTGCCGGTAACCGTGAAGCCGAAATAGATGTTGCCGTTCGCATCCGCCGTGATCGGCGTGCTCACCATCACATTGTTGTCGTAGGCGATCTTGTCCTGCCTGTAATTCTTCTTGCCGTAGAACACGACGGTGCCTTCGTCGCCGGATGCTGAATCTGGCGTGTCGCGGAAGCGGACTGTGCCGCCAGGGCCGGCGAAGTAAAGCCGGTTCTGTTCCGTCAGATGGGCGGGGATGCTCGGGATCCAGTCATAGGGCGGGAAGCGGTAGCTTACCGAGTCCGTCCAGAGGAGCGAGCCATCGGCCGCGGAATGGGCTTCCATCCGATACGTGCCGGCAGAGTCCACCTTGAAAGGCACAAGCACAGTATTCGCCGCGGTAATCATCGGCTCGGCGTAATGGACGCCCAAAAATCCCGGCGGCGCCTGATCGACAGAGATGTTCCAATGGACTTTCGAAAGCGGCTGTCCTGCCGTGGGGGCCTGTGCGTTGTGTTGCGCGTCGCCGGCATAGCCATGCCACGGCACATTCTGCGCCATTGCGGGCGCGCCAAAAGCCAGTACAGCTGCGGACACAAGCAAAATCGCTCTCACGGAAACCCCCCTTCGGCAATCTGTGGACGGCCTTTTAGTCGGGATGCCGCCGTCTGTCATCTGACGCGGCGTGACACGGGCCTATTCCGAAGGAACGCGGTGGCATCCCCGGTCAGGAGGCTGCGAATTCCAGCCGCAGCAGATGAAAAGGCCCTACTTTGGATAACACGACTGAGCGGTCAGGGTAACGCTGGGCGTGCCGAAGGCCAGCGTCATAAACGTATACACATAGCTGGCGCTGACCTGGTTCCCACAGGCCGGCGTAGTGACCGTGAAGGTAGTTTTCGGGATGCTAAGGCCGAAGCTTTCACTCACCGCGTAGGTTTGCGTGGTATCGCTGCTGCTGCAGGTGCTTGGCGTCAGGCTGGCACAACGTGCGGCCAGAGCAGCACCGTGGGCGATTCCAAGTTGCGTCCACAAGGCAAGCGAAACCTGGATGATACCAAACAGAAGCAGCATGAACAGCGGTGCCGTCATCGCGAATTCGATCGCGGTCACGCCCCTGCTATCGTCGGAAAAGCGTTTCATTTGATCCGCACCGTCGACTGGCGCACAAACGTGTATTGATTGGGAATGATCGGGTACGAGATCAGCGTGTGATACACCAACGTCGCTGAAGCTGTGACATAGGTGCCGGCGCCATTGCCGTTGCTGCAGGTGGAACCGCAGGTCGCGCTGACCACGCCGCTGCTGCCTGGACAGCCGCAGAACTCGCTGGGCGACGGCGAGGCGGTAAGGCCCGAAACCTGCCCCGCGCTGGTGATGGCGCTCGATATCGCGGTGGCATTGTACCCGTGCAGAAAGGCGTAGCCGACACCTGCTTCGGCTGAATTTTGAACCTGCATTTCCGAGTAGATCGCGAGGCCGAGATCCGCTGTGCAGAGGGCCACAAGAACCAGTACCGGAACCAGAACTGCGAATTCCATTGCCGCTACGCCGCGCCTGTCCCTCGCGACAAGATTTGGCAGCCGCCGAAACCGGAGAATTGTTTTCCTGACTCCACCGTTCGTGCGCATGCGCTTCGGCTCCATAACTTTCGCGCGTATTGGCTGCGGAAAGTCCATGATAAAGATATGACGGAAGGCTATATGCGGGCGCTTAACAGCCTCTTGAAAAAAGCGGTAAGAGAATTCTTAACCGGACAATAAAGAGTGCTTTTTTAGAGATCGTGATTTGCCTCAAGATCGCCGGCGAAATCATCGAAATCCGATCAAGCCGATAATCAAGGCGATCGCCACGCCCCCCAGGGCCCCTCCGGCGATGAAAACGGCGTTCCATAGCCACGCAAGCCGCTCGCGGTCGGGCGCCGTGACGAAACGTATGGTTTCTCTCTCGGACATGGGCTGACGGATATCCCATGGTGAGCAAATTTTGGGTTAACGCCCGATTCGAATTTATGCCCCCGTGCCTTTCCAGAGGATTGGCCGCGGCACGCCCCAGTGCACGGGTTGCACGCTCTGCGTGAAGTCCGGGGCCTCCGGATATTGGTCCAGCACATCGCCCAGGGTGGACTTCAGCGGATCGAGCCAACGCTCGTATCGCCGCCACAGCTCTGCCGCTTCCGAATAAACTGGCCGGCGTACCTGTTCGGCGCTGGGCGTCAGCACCGCGCGTCCGCTCTCGTAGAATTTCAGGCACGCCGCCTCGAACGGCAGACCGCAATAATCGAGCAGCTTTCGGATTTCGCGCTCCGGATCGGCCACCATGTTCTCGTAAATCACGCGATGCACGCGGCCGGGCTGCACGCGATCGAAATGCGCCATCAACTCCACATACTGGCGATAGTAGCGGCCGATATCGGCGAGGTCGAATGCATACGTGTAGGCGTCCACGAAATAGTGCTTGAAGATCGCGAAACCGCCACCGAGCGGATGCCGCCGCGCATCGATGATTTTCGCTTTCGGTAGAGCCGTCAGGATCGTTCCGAGATAGCTGAAATTGTTCGGCATTTTGTCGATGAAGAATGGCCGGTTGAGCTTGCGATAGGGCAGGGTACGCCGGAGATAATCTTCGCCGGCACGCTCCACCCCTCCGGCTGGCAAATCCTGCATCAGCTCTGGGTAGGGGCGGCGATGTTCACCCCTTGGCAACTCGCGAATCACGGATTCCAGAATTTGCAATTCGCTGGTCGCCTCAACGCGGCTGTGGCTGGCGAGAATTTGCTCGATGAGCGTGCTGCCGGAACGGGGCAGGCCAACGATGAAGATTGGGCCCGTGCCCGGGGTTCCCCAATCGGACCTCGCGCGAAAATACTCCGGCGTGAACACCGCCTTGCTGCGCTGGACAAAATTTGCCCGCTGTTCCGGGCTGTGCTTCACGAAGGTGCGCACCGTGGCGTTGGCCACGCGAAATTGCTCAAACGAATCTTCGTATGCGCGCGCGTCTTCATATGCACGCCCCAGCGCGAAAAAGATCAGTGCGCGATTGCGCGGGCTGGTATCCTTTACCTCCAGCGCCTGTTTCATCGCCTCGATCTCATCCGGCTCAAAACGGAAGGTCTTGAGTTCCGCAAGGCACCAATAGGCCAGTCCATACGTGGCTCTCAGCGCAACTGCTTGCCGGTATGCGGCGATTGCCTCTTCGGTTCGGCCCATTGCTTTCAGCGTTTGCCCATATGTTTTCCAGCTTTCGGCATTGGGACGTTTGGCGAGCAGCGCCTCGTAGGCCGTGGCTGCCGCGGCCAATTCACCGAGGCGCAGCAGCGAAAAGGCCCTCAGATCCAGATAACGGATATCGTCCGGATCGTGCTGCAACAACTCTCCGGCTGTTTCGAGAGCGCCTTGCCAATCGCCGCGGTACACAAACGTGCCCGCAAGATTGAAGCGTGCTGCAGTGTAATCCGGCGCAAGCTCCAGTGCTTTTGAAAGCTGCTCCGCAGCTTCTTCGTACCGGGCCAGGCGAAGATACACGGAGCCGAGCAACTGAAGCGCAAAGGCGTCTGTGGGATGCTTCTGCAGCCATGCGCGTAACGTAGCTTCGGCTTCGGGAAGGTGGCCTTTATCTGCGGCCGCAGCGGATTCCAGCCGCTGGAGATCCGATGTCGAAAGTTCCAGGAATTTCGCGTAAGCCCGGGCGGATTCCCTTCGCCGGCCCGCTTCCACGAGCGCCTCAGCCAAATCGCGCCAGCCGCCTGCATGCAAGGGTTCGATTTCGACGGCACGGGAGAGCGTCGCAACCGCGGCATCGCTTTCGCCGATTTCCTGCAGCAGCCTTCCCAATTCATACTGAAGGGCGGCAAGCTTCGGCATCGCTTGCGCCATGGCTTGCAGGGTCTCGCGCGCGCCATCAGGATCGTGGTTAAGGCAACGCGCGGCAACCAGCAGCGCGAGCGCGTCCTTCTGGCCCGGAGCTTTTTTCAGAATGGCAAGCGCCCGCTCGCCGGCGGATGCCGGATCGTTCTCAAGCAGCCGCGCGACTTCGATGATCGCGCCGGCAAGGCTGTTGTGGGGTGGCGCTGCTGTTTCCGTCATGCCGTCAGTTCCCGCCGCCCGCCCGGAAAGTCGCCCCCGCATGATCAACGGCGGAATCGATAGATGGCGGATGGGGTGTCCGGCATACCCATTCGCAACATCCGCTGAATTGCTGGGTTTTCGGACGACTTTGACGACGTGTCGCGACCCTTCCCACAATCAGACCCACAATTTGCACACGGGCCAGCGACTCGCGTTCTCTTGAGTCGATGGCAAACTATTCGAAGCGGGACGCACGCAGGGCTTGGGTACCACGAATGGCTGCCACGAGGGCAGAGCGCGCCCCCGGTCCGCAGATGCCCTCCTGCTGGTGCGGCGAACCTGCTGTTTTCGAGGTTTCGCTACTTCGTGGCGCGCACTACTTCTGCGAGGCTCACCGGGAGGCAGACGGACAGCGGCTATTCGATGAGCGTGCGCAGGGGCCACACAAAGGCGGAACTGACGAGATTCGCTGAAAAGTGCCGGAAGCCTTCGGAGCCCTGAGCCCTTTCAGTTCTTTGTGACAGGGTGGGCAAGCACAAGCCCGTCCGCGAAGTTTCGCAGCAGCACGGTCACCCGCGGGTCGTTGCCTGGCCGATCCGCCACGGCCCGCACCTCGTCTGCAAACTCAGGGAGCGGGATGCCCCGCCCTTCGAGCGTGCCGGCTACGGCGCCCATGAACACGACGAAAGCGCTACGGATTTCCGCCTCGGTCACGGTCCGCCTCCATCAAGACCCACTTCCGAATAACCGTCGCATCCCCGCCTCGCGCTCGCGCCTGGCGCCGGGCCAGTTCCACTGGACGGCCGCAAGGATCGGGTAGATGGCAAACACATAGAAATATACGACCACGTAGAGCGCGAAGCCATATAGCTGGTCGAGGCCGCTCGACCGAATGTGCCAGTGCCACATCACGTACAGGACAAGTGCACCCAGGGACCAGATTGCGATGCTAACTGCGAACTGGCACTTCATGCGCCGGCCGCTCATGTGCTGGTCTCTTTAGGAATCTCAATATGCTGTTCGCGTTTGAAGATGGGTTGCGCAGCCACTACAGCGGCGCGGCCGATCCACGATTCGCCTCGAAGGAGGTTCTTCAGGAGTTGGTGAACCTTTTGCCTGGAGACCTCGCGGGCAGGATTTTCGACTGCACTCATCGCCGCTTCCTTCTGTTCGCCATGTCGAAGCATGCGAGCCCGTGCTCGATAAGCCGCCGCATAGCTTCCGGCCTCGATGGAAAATCGGATTGCCGCTGAGCCCAGTGGTCAACCTCAGCAAGCGTTCCTTCCTGTAACCGCACGCCGATCAACGTCCCGGTTCCCGTCGTCTTGGGGCGGCCCCGCTTTTTTGTGTTATCACGAATTGACGGTGGCATGATTTACTGTTAACACGAAAGCGAACCGGACGGAAGCGCGAACTCCCGCCCGGCCCTAACCGGCAACATGGAGGAACCCATGCCACAGGCTAAACGCAAACCTATCACAGCAAATCCGCCGCTCGGCACGATAAAGCTTCCCAAAGGAGCACCACTGCCAGACGACCCCGGCCTGTACGCAATGGCCGTGCGCGGCGATTGTCTGGCGCCCACGATCCGCGACGGCGATCGCATCGTTATCTCTCCCGCTACGCCAGCGAAGGGGGGCGAGATCGTCCACATCAAACGCACGGACGGCATGCACACGGTCAAGCGCCTGACCAATGCAGTTCCGCCGGTGCTTGGCCGCGCGCTCCCGAAGGGCAGCGAGATTGCATACCTGCTCGGCTGCGAAACGCTGAACCCGCCCCAATCTTTCTTCCTTGAAGCCAGCGCGGTTGAATTTGTGCGTCCCGTGGTCGGGATCGTGCGGCAGGGAAGATTCATCGCGGTGGATCGCGGCCCATGAACTTCAAGGACATCACGCCAAACACGGTCTTGCGCGCGTACCACGATGGCGAAGGCTGGTGCATCATGGCGGAGCAACCCGGGCTCAAGCCGATGCTGTTCGGCTGCTACGCCGCGACAGCGAAAGACGCGCAATGGGCGGCCGGCGAATGCGCGCGGGGATGGGGATGCAAGCTGGCCCCGCTGATGGCGCTGAACTGA
The DNA here is from genome assembly GCA_025935155.1 of Alphaproteobacteria bacterium. GTDB lineage: Bacteria > Pseudomonadota > Alphaproteobacteria > Micropepsales > Micropepsaceae > Rhizomicrobium. Next base: position 21,689 of record JAICVV010000001.1, on the reverse strand, counting down.
ACATGCGAGGCCCGCTGGCGACGGCGGGCATTTTCGTTTTCAGCGCTCGAACCCGGGTGTATGATGTGCAGGCCAGACGACGGAGCGGCCAGCAATGACAGTGCGAGTCTTGAAGGCAAGAAACGGGTATCGCCTCACGATGGCGGAACTGCACGGCGGCGGCGAAATCATCCGCGGATATTCTGTTATCGACGCGCCGGGCGAGACCTACTACGCGGGGCCCGATCTTTCTCAGGCAGAGCATGTGTTTAAGGAGTTGGCTGACAAAGCGCACGACTAGGGCCCGCCGGTCGCCGCCGAGAGGTGCGGCGGTCGCGGAGGCGGGAAGCCTGAGCCCGGTGGTGAATAATAATTCTGCCCCGTGTCGTGCCGCGCCTTCTGCTCGATGCGCCGGAAACTCTCGGCATAATTCGGGTCCAGCTGCTTCTGGATTTGGTCGTAAATGAGCCGGTCGAAGGCGAGCGTGCCGTACCACAGCGAATGCCCCGGCGTCATGTAGCGCAGGAAATCGTTTAGCTCCCGGCCGGCATTCTTTGCGTGGCCGGTCTGCGCAAGCTCCTGAAGGTTGCCGAAGGTCAGCTTTGAGAACTTCTCCGCTTCGGTGACCGCAGGGCCGGGCAGCGTCGAGAGGAACCCGCCGCCAAAGCGGTTCAGGTCGCTGAAGATGAAATCGCCGAAGATGCCGAGGCCGCCACCGCGCAGTGCTGCTTGGACCCAAAACTTCCGCCCGAGACTCGTGGTCGGGTCCATGTCCATCGGATCCCGGCCGATGGCGATTTGATGTAGCTGTTCACCGAGGCCGCCCATGACCATGCTGCCGATCACGAGATAGCCGACGAATTTTGCACGGTTCCACATCGGCATGTCAGAGAAGATCATCCGGTTGAGGTTCTGATACGCCAAGGTCAGGGAAAATGACTTCAGGGCGAGCACGTTGCGCGCAAGGATGCCGAGCGGACTGCCTGGACGAGTGGCCGCCAGCGCATCGGCCCGGGCGCGAGGCGAGACGGTAATCACCGCCTGATCCTTCTCGGCTTCCAGCATGTTGTTGAACTTCTGCGCGAGCTCAAAGCGGCGGTCGAACAGCGGGCCTGCTTCAAGCTGAGCCGGATCGCCTATGAGATCGCGAGGCCGCAAGAACTCCGCGCCATTATCGGCCTTCCACGGTTGCAGCGAGCGGAATTCGTCCCAGTCCGCGGCCGTCACACCGTAATGCCTGAAGCCGCTCCGAATGCCCTGTGGCAGCTGGGCGAACGCGTTGTCCCGATTGCGCGTGAGCAAGCCGAGAAGCTCAAGCTGAAAAGCATCGCGGCCCGCCGTCGTCATTCTCACAAGGCCAGACGAGCGGATCACGCTATCGGCAATGACGCGGCTTGTGGTTGGGTTTAGAATCTCGCCCGTGTAGCGCGCAGTCGCCACCATTGCGCCGGCCATGTCCTCAGCGCCAAGACCGATTTGCAGGGCCAGCTTTTGATCGGCAACCGAGAACGGGTTTAGCTCTTTGAGAAACCGGCCCATGACGCGCCACTGCGGGATCTGCCAGAGGGTCGCCTGTGCCGCTGCGGTCGCGCGGTCCGACAGCGCCGAGAACACAGCGCCGCCGAGTGTTGCGGCGTACAGCGCGTTTCGATTCGCTTCATCCGCCACCGCCCAGCCGGAGTGCTCTGGACCGCTCAACCGTCCGGCGAGTAGATCGAAATTGCGCCGGAACTTGGCTGCCGGGCCGAACAGATTGCCTGCCTGCCGTGACGCCTTGGGGCCGATACTTTCCAACGCAGTTTCGCCGCGCTCTTTGGCGATGAGCCGCTCGACGTATCGCGCCGTCGCCTCCGGCGTGGGGCCAAAGAGGCGCATCATGGCAATATCGCGCGCCATGCCGTGAATGTGGCCGTAGATTGTGTCGATCAGATTCGTTTCGCCGAACCGGTCATTGGCCGCAAGCCATGAATCCGCATCCTTGAAGAACAGCCGCCGCGCCTGCATGTGACGGCCACCTATTCCACCGAGAGAGTTTCCAGGCTTCAGGTCGCTCAAGCCACCAGTGACGATGCTCTCGTAAGCGTCCGTGAGCAGCTTGTTTAGCGACGGATCGGAAAGTGGAAGGCCGGTGCTGAAATCCAGCATCTTCGAACGATCGAGCAGCGGCTTGATGAAATCCGCGAAAATCTGCGCCTTGCGCGCGCGAATTTCTGCCGGGGCAAGTTTGTCGAGCCCGTCCTCTGTGATGCCGGCCAGCAGGCGCCGCGACCACTGATGCGGAAGGCCCCAATTGTCGAGTTTTGGGATCGTGAACCCGGAGGCGTTCGCCAACTTGCGCAGATGCTCGAACGCAGCGTCCACGCCTTCGGCAAGCGCCTTCGCTTCGGCGCTGCCGCTCGTCTCGCCCTTCAATTCGCGAACGACATCGCGCAACACGGCCTTGCGCTGCTTGAGCGCTGGCGAAGGCAGCTTATCCGCGTTAGCGAAGCGTGTCCGGAATCGCTCCACAAAGCCGTGCATGATGGCAAGCGCCTGGTTGGCGATCATCCGCTGATCGTTGAGCAGGTTCGGGCCGTGGAACCGGCCGCGAGGGTCAGGGCTGGTCATCGCCAGAGCGGCTTCTGAGGCTCGGTCGCGTGTTCCCTCGATCCGCACGCGAGCGGCCTCCTGGGCCTTCAGAGCGGCCACAGCGAGCTTCTTGTTGGCAAGGGCGCGATTGCGCAGACCTTGAGCTGTGCGCCGCTCGGCTTCGGCCTCGGCATCCGGGATATTCAGCCGGTTCAACTCAGCAAGCTGCTCATCGTACAGATCGCGAGCAGCCTTCGCTTGATCTTGCGAGACAATGCCGGCCGCCGCTTTCCGCCCGATGCAATCGCGCGCACCCATTATTCGCCTCCCACGCATTTGCCGAATTCATCGGCAAGCTTCTCGTCCTCGTCGATTTCCTTGAAGAGATCGCCAGCCGTTACCGTGCGACCGGTCTTGTCATCCAGAAGAACCGGATCATCCATGCGGCTAATGGATCGAGGCTCGCTGTCGAGTGCGATGCGATATGGCTCCGCGATCAGTCCTTCGTCCGGGTAGTGCGGACGGCGAGACTGCTTAAAAACATCATCCATCGCCGCGATTAGTTCGGGCCGATTTCGCTCCACCCATTTCAGCGCTTCGTCGCGGGTGAGGAATTCCCCGCCGGATGTCACGAAACCCATTTGAGCTTCGTAATCGGCTGGCGCAATCTTGTTGGCCCCGCCGAATCCCTCTTCGTCAGCAAGCAGCGCGGCATGTATTTGGCCGCGCTGCCCTATTACAATTTGTCCGCTGGGAAGTTTCCGAGCGACCCGCAATTCCTGCTTGCCTTCGTATGCTGTCCGCAGATCGCGAAGCGCCGCGTCGGTCGTTGAAGCCTCTGTCGTGGCCGAGGAAGTCAGATCGTGGTCGGCCTGTTCGGCATCGCGCACCGCTTGGCCGGTGTAATCCGTCCGCACCGCTGGCGTGGCTTGAGCGTCCGCAGCCATTGCGTGCACAGCATCGCGCAGATCGTCGTTGGTGGTGCCATCCAGATCGAGGCCGAGACGCTGCAGGTCACTCCGCAGTCCGTTCCGCGATGCAATGGCGCCGTCGTAAGCCGCGCGGGCTTCAGCATTCCCGAACGTGCCGTTCCGCGCGTAAATCTTGCGCCCGGCAAGATCGTCTCGGATCGCCGTCGCGAGTTCCTGCTGGCTCGGCCTGCGGGTGAAATAACCGGCGTCGGTGGCGGCATGCGCCACATCCTGAACGGTCGCGCCGGAGCGCTTGATTAGGCCGGGCCGCGCGCGCGGGCTAAGGCCAAGGTTCGCGAGTACGCGATCACTGTCCTTAATTCCGCCGCGGCTGACGATGAACTGAGACAGCGATGGATCATCGGCCGGTGGCCGTGGGGCAGGACCGCGGGCGCTGTCCAGCGCAGCATCGGGCAGTCCTGTCAGATTGAGCCGCTGGGCCGTTTCCACAAGGCTACGCTGGGCACCTTCGCTCGCGGCAACTTCCCGCGCTTGCTGCGCCAAACGCCCACCTACGGCCCGCGCAGAGGCAATGGCGGCAGGGCTTACTCCGAACGGCGCTTCTGCCGCGCCTTCGCCTTCTTCGAGTCCTCGGCCGCCAGCCGGTCCAGTTGATCCAGCAATTCGTGCTTGTTCTGGCGCAAGGACTGAATCTCGGATGTCGTCAGTCGATTTGAACCGGAGGAGCTGACGGGCTTCGCTTTGGGTGAGGCCGCTGAGGTCATGGCCGTAGGTGTCCTTCCATGCTTCATCGAGGCCCGGAAACCGCTGACGCAGCTTGTAGAGTGTGGCGGCCCGGACGGCAAATTCTTCACTGTTCCTTGCGGCAGCAAGGGAGGTTGCGCCGATCACCTTCCCGCCGCGTGCTTCGATATAGCCCTTGAGGTCCGCGAGCGTTCCGCCCTGGGTCACCATGTCATCCGCGAGCAGATAGTCTTGCCCGCGCTTCACCGGGCCATCGAATTCAACCGGCGTGGTCAGGCGGTAGAGCGCATCCTTGCCCGTGCGCTGTGGCTTATTCGCCTGCACGATGTCGCGATCCACCGGCAGACCAAGTTCCTTGCCGAGCGCGTGAGCATAGGCGCCGGGCAGCGCGTTCTTGCCAGCCGCTTCCTCCGCGTGAACGAAGACGATCACCGGCTTTCTGTCGCCGATCATCTCGCGTAGGTGTGCAACCGCATCCGGATCGAGCATTTCGCGCACAACGTCGCGCGCTGCCCGTGCATCGCCCGCCTTCGCGGCTTCATAGCCCGGCTGTTTGACAAGGCGAATGTCGCTGTCGTGCGGCTGTTGCACCACAACGTCGGGGAACTCGCCTGAGAACGGCGTGCGCCGCGGAATCAGTCCTGCGCCGGCGGGGCCATATCCAGAGACGCGAGCAAAGTCTGCGCTTCGAGTTGCCGCTGTTTCTTGAGAGCCGAATTCTTCTCCCGGAGCGCGTCGTGCTGAAACACCTTTGCCATAATCGAACGCCAGATTGCCTGAATCTGCGGATTGTCCGCCATGCTGCTTCTCCTTGGCGAGCGCCAGTATATCTGACGGCTGCGACGGCTCCATGCCGAACAGGCCTTTCCCGCCTTCCGCCTTGCTCGCTTCCTGTGCGTAGTATCGAACCGAATCCGCGAAGCGCTCGCGACCCACCGGCTGCGTCCAGTCCTTCGTGTTGCGGAACATGAGCCGCAGCCACGCCTCGGTCTGCGGATCGAGGGAGCCGCCGAAGATGTCCCCCTGGCCGACAAACTCGGCCACGTTGCGCCCCTCATTGCGCGCGCGCTGCACGAGCCGCACCGCGTCGAGGAGTTTTGTCGTGGTATCGAGATCGTCCGGCATTTCTCCACGCGCAGCCTTGGCTCGCATCTTGGCCCAATCGGCAGCCGCATCGGTGAGTGCCCCGCCTATGGCCTTGATGTTGGTGTCTGCGCTTTCCACCACGCCAGAGACGAGATCGGGATCGCCGTAAGCCTTCGCGAGCAGTGCGCCACGAATGCGCCGGATTGCGTCCTGAGACAGCGCGCCGTTGGCGTCGATCATGCCCGCGTGTTCGGACTGCGGCAGGCGAGACATGAAGGCTTTGACGAATTCGCGGTTCTGCGCCTGCTCCACATCGCCGCCGCGGTAAAGGTCGAGCGCGGAATCGGGTAGGGCCGCCGCATCGCTCATTGCGCGCTCGGTGGCGGAATAGCCGAGCGTGTGCGTCTGATTTGCTTCGCGCACGAAGGCTTGCCGCTCGGCTGGCGCCATCTCGCCCTGACGCACACGCACGAGCACCGGCTGCTGCATGCCCTGAGTGGGATAGCCCTGCTTTTCGAGGTGTGCGCGATAGGTGCGCGCGCTTGGCAGATTGTCCGCATACGCGCGCTGAATTGCCAGCACGCGGCCATTGCCGCTTTCGACAACACCGGACGGCGCAACGATTGGCGCACCATCGGAAGCCGTGGGTGAGCGCTCGAGGAGCGCGGGGTTGAGGTTCTGCGCAATGCTCGAAACCTGCGCCTGGCTGACGGCTCGCGTGCGATCGCGCGGCTGCAGCTCAACAGGATAATCCGGGTTCGCCGCGCCTTCTGCGGTTTGGGACGGAATGAGGTCAGACGCTTCGACCACCGCATATTTTACCGGCACCTGACGCCCGGTTGCCGTCACCGCGGTATCGGCTTCGCTGGCAGCGCTCTGTGGACCCACAGCGGCGCGTGTCGCTATCGGTTCGCTGGGCTCAGCCAAGGGCTCGGGCAGCTGTACAGGGCTTGCGGGGGCATCGGGCAGCTGCGTTTCGGGAACATCCGTTTCGGGGTTGTAGAGCCGCGTCTGCGCATCCGTGAGGCGCTCCACATGCTCTTGAGCACCTTCCGGCGTCTCGGCGAGCGGGTTTGCGCCTTGAAGATCGGCGAGGCGCTCGGTGTAGCGCGCCGCGTCCTCTTCTGCCGCAGTTGCCGGTTTGGCGAATCGGGCAGCATCGCGCATCGCCTGATAGGCTTTCGTGGATCCCCGATAGGCAGCACCAACCCCTGCCGCTACGCCGCGCGCAACACCACCGAGAACACCGGCGCCAACCGCAGCGGAAGCAACATTCTCGGCGCCTTGCGTCACGCCACCAGGCAAGCCCGCCTGCACGCGCTCGGCTTGGATCACCGGCTGAGCTATCGTTTCCGTCGCCCCCGCCGTGAGGGCTTCGCGGCCGATAGTGCGCAACACGGTTGCGGACTCGCCACCGCCAACCAGCATCGAGGCAATCACCGGCGGATCGGCAACGCTACCCGCCATCGTGCCCAGAAAGCCGCCCGTGCTGGCCCATGTGCCCGATGCTCGCGCGCTGACATTCGCCGCGTTCGCTTCCGACAGACGCATCTGCGCTCTGGCGCGCGCCGACATTTCGTCCGCGGAAGGCACGCCAATGCCGCGCTGATTCGCGTATTCGTAGTATTGATCGAGATAGTATTGGCGCCCGGCTTCGCCCTCGTTTGCACTCAGCGCTTGCTCAATCGGATTTTCCAGAACGTCGCCATGCGCTTTCCGGACCGCTTCGTTGACCTTGGCGTACTCGTCCGACAGCGCCAGATCGTAGCTCATGGTGCTGTTGGCATGCAGCATCGCGTTCCACTGCGCTTCGAAGTTCTGTCCGAAGTCTGTGGTTGGGCCGATGGCAACAGGTTGCTGGGAAGCGATCGCCTCCGCGCTGCCGTCGCTCACATCGTCGAAGGTGTACGGTGCCGCCGGCATCACTGGCTCCATGTCCCGGCACTGGAAAGAACCGGCGGCGGCGGTGCCGGGATCGGCGGCAGTGCGCCGGATGCTTTGGCACCAAGATTCAGCATGAATTGGCGCGAATACGGGTTCTTTGTCGCCCCGAGAAAGCCCTGGCCGGGCAACGAAACCCGGTAAATGCCGGGTGTGCCGGTCCAACTCAGAACGCCGTTGCGCGCAATATCGCCAATGTCAGCGGCCTTGCCGTTCGCATATATCGGCTGGCCGTTGCCGTAGCGCGCAACATCGCTTGCGGTCAGGCCCTGCATCATGTCCTCGGTCGCACTGTAATCCATTCCTGGGGCGGGCGCGGGGATGGTCTGGCCGCCCCGGAAGCTGAAAATATTACCGACCGCTGCGCTAATCGCCTTCCGATAGGCATCTGAATCGTAGGCCGATGCCATTCCGATCTTCCCATAGGCATAGAGCGCGTTCGCTGTGGCGACGGCACGCGCACGCGCCTCTGGCGCGAACTGGAACAGATTGCCCGTGTAACTGTCGAAGTCCGTTTTTGGCGTGATTCCGTTCGGCTTCACGTCCGGGTTAGCCAGCAAATAGCGTTCGCCCACGATGATATTCCGAGCGAGCCCCGGATCGTGAGAGACCGTGGAAAACGCGGCGGCGAATGCGGCGTTATTTGGCGCAATTTGACGTGCCGCGATGCGCAGCTGCTGATCCGTGAGCCCTGAAGCGATGCCTTGTAGTGCGCTGGCGGCTTGCTGCGGGTCGCCGGAGAGCAGCATGTCGTGCACGCCCTTCGCCTGGTATTTCGTGAAGATCGTCTGCTCGGCCGGCGGCACGCCGATATGCGACTGCCAGAACAGCATCGCAGCGGCGCCCTGCCGGCGCGTCGCCGGGTCTGCCGAATCCAGTTGTGGACCGACACTCTGAACATTGGCGCGAACATAGGACGCCGGGTCATCCGCAATGGCCGTTTGCCGCTGCTTCACCGCCTCGGTGAATGCATTGTGCAGCTTCAGCTGTGCCGCTTCAGTGCCCGAGCCGGTCACGAAACTGCGCAGATCGTCGTTCCGCTGCTGCCACGCATCGGCGAACTTGCCGAACTTCGCCGGGTCATCGGCGATCATCTGCTGCATCCGCTGCTCGCGGATGTCGATCAGTTTCTGCGGATCGCCGTCGGCTTGGTCGGCCATCAACTGTGCCGCTTTCGGGCCGAAGATGTAGGCCGTATCGAAGGCCGCCGCTTGCATGGCCGGTGGCAGGCTGTCGCCGTGAATCGCGTTCCAATAATCCGTCTTCGCAATTTGCTTCGCTTGGGCCGGAGTCAGATTCTTCACGTCCACGCCGGGGTGCGCGGCCTGGTTGATCCCGAAATTGACCGGCGCGCCGTTGGCGTCGTGCGCCGCATACCCGCCCTCGTGCTGAAGCGTGAACTGCCACGCCTTGTCGAAGCCGCCGGGCGCAGGCGCCGGGCCCCCCGGAGCCGCGTATTGCGGTTTCATGGCCTCGATCTCGGCCGGGCTCGACAGCGCCAGGGTCTTCAGCATCGCCCCTTGCCGGTCGGCTTCGTCCAGCGCTTCGACCTTCTGGTCAGCAACCGGTTTGGGCCACAGGCTCCTGATCTGCGTTTCCGGTATTTTCGCGCGCCAGCCACCGGCGCCGCCCGAGAGCGCGTAAGCCTTCGCGTCATCCACCTTGGAGGTGACAGCCTGCTGGGCGGCCGTATTCGCCTGACGGGCGAGCGTGTCCTGCTCGTGGATCGCGGCAAGGCCCTTGGCCTTGTACGCTTCCGCCTTATCGAACGGCAGCGGCAGGCCGTCGATAAGATTCGTAAAGCGCTGTTCCGCGAGCGCGCGGTTGCCGCCAGCGTCCTGCAAAATGCGGGGCGCCTGGCCTACGGCGGCTTGCCCTTCAAGATTGGTGGTGAAGTCGTTCCAATCCTTGTTCGCCTGCTCTGGCGAATAATTGAAGATCGGATTTTTCAGCTTGTTATCGAGGACAGCGCGATATTGCTGCATTAACCCCAGCGCACGAGGGTCTTGAAGATTGTTCGCGGCGGCGTAAGGCGTCAGCTGATTATTGAGATCGGACAAAAGCGCATCGGCGCTGCCCTGTGTGCGTTTCGCATCGCCTTCCCATTTCTGCTTCGTGACATCCGCCAGCGCATCCGCGCTGAGTTTGTTCAGCATGTCCCGGACCGCGGGTTGAAACTCGGATGGCGTTTGCGAAAGCTTTTGGCCGGTGAATCGATCGAGCGCGCCTTTGAGCCCGATTGGGTCCTGCGGGTATTGACCTTTCAGGTCCTCGACTTGGGGGCGTGCGGCAACGGCCGAGTCCGAGAGAAACCGGAACTTCGCCGCATTCTCGAACACCGCGCTCTGGCCGCTCAGCACGGCTTCCCACGAGGGAGACGGCATCTGCGGCTTGCCGCTCGCATCGACCGCGACGGCGCCCGGATCGCCCGCCGCATAGCCTTCTGTCGCAGCCTTCTTTCCGAAATAGTGGTTTGCGATGTCGCCCGCATCGTCCGCCAGCTTCGTGAAAGCATCGGCCACCCCATCGTAGCTGACGACCGGGGGCGCTTCCGCAGTCACAGGCCCGTAAGACAGGCTGGGAAGAACACCGAGTTTTGAAGCGCCAAGCTCCGACATTAGCCACCTGCCATCTGGGCTGCCTGGGCGGCACCCGGCGGGTTCTCGAATTGATCGAAGCCCTTCAGGAAGCCGCCGAGGAGGTCATACGTCCCCGCCTGTCCGGCTCCCCATGCCCCGAACATGTCCGATTGGGCACGCGTGAGATAATTCAGCCGCGCCGTCCCAATGTTTCTTTCGGCCGTTCGCGTCAGCCCTTGCGCAATCGCCATGCCCGTTGGCGATGTCAGCGACAGCCCGTTCGAACTCCGAATCGCGTTGGTCAACGAGAGCGTGTTGAGCAGATCGTCACGCCGCTGCACGTCCGCCTGATCGGCAGCAATCCGCTCCGTCTTCGCATTGAATTCGTACTGCGCTTTTTCACCTTGCGCCGCCTGATACTGGCCGAAGCCAGCGACGATGGGAGCCGCCCAGCCCATTACGAAAGCCCTCCAAAGTGGGAGAAAAAATCAACAGCGGTTTTTCGGCAGACCCGCGTGCGGGGTAGGTCAGCCAACGAGTGGCCGCCGAATTTTTCCCCCGGGTTCTGCAAGCCGCGCCGCGGCATTCGCCCGAGGATTTCGCCGCTGGATTGTGGGACCCATAGTGGGAAAGGATGGTCAGCCGGCAGAGATGCCAGACATTGCCTCAGTTTTCCGCCGCCGATTGGCGGATGAGGGAGAAGCCCAACCGATTGCAGCGCGCTATTCATCGTCGCGCTCCATGCCTTCGAATTGCTCTGCCGCTGCTGGCTGCGCGTGCTGTGCGCCCCAAGCCGGATGCGGCACCGGCAAGGCGCCGTGCTTCTCGCGGCTGGCGAACTCGTGCAGCGGCGGCCGCACTGGCGTCACATCGAGCGCCGCAGGTTCACCGCTGGTGATGTGGATAATCAGCCCAGGTCCGAGATTGCGGTGCGTAACCGCGACCTCGGAGCGATCGACAGGCGCGGTGGAAGGATCGAGGCTTGCCAACCACTTGTTCGCGTCATTCCGCACATGCTCGGATTCGGCGCTATCGGCCAGATGCTCGGCCCTCGCGATTGTTCTTGAGGCCGCGCTCTCGCGCAAAGCACCTACCAATTCCCGCCTCAGCGCTCGGACATGAGGCTTGCGCAATGCCGAATAGAGCCCGTGATCTGTCATTCCCACGGTTTCGGCGGCTTTGGCTCTCGTGAGACCATCCTCCACCATCAGGCGAATTGCCTCACGTAGCCGCTTGCTTATCCGGGTGTTCTTCTCAGCCACGGCACCACCCAAGCTGCGCAGGCGGTGCCCAATCGTACCCCGTACCCATCCAAAGAAAGAGGGAGATACGGTACGGCTGTAAGGAGGGCTTGAATGCCCCTCCGTACCGCGTACCCGTATCCTCGGATACGGCAGCAAATGTAAGGGATTTAGCGGCGACGTATCTATACGTACCCTCTCGGTTGGATACGCTGTTGCGGGCTGCTCGGCCGTACCGCATCAGGCGCGCACCTTTTTTGCAGTCTTCAGACCGGATGGAGTCGGTGACCACACCCCCGCCTGATTGCAGACCAGCTTCTGTTTTTGCAGCTTGCCGAAGAGCTTTTGGACCTTGGACTTCTGGGGCGCGCCGGTCTTTTTGGAGAACCAGCCCAGTGCTTCCGCGAGTGCGGACATCGAGGCGCCTTCGTTTTCAACGAGCGCAGCAAGCAACCGCTGAAGATCGGTGTTGCCCGCCTCGACCCTTTGTTCGTGCTCGGAATGGGAAAGTGGCCGGGCAATGACGCTTGGAATTGAGCGGCCGGTCCGTGTCACCAAGCGCGGGCTGGTCTCCTCCACCATCTCGAATGGAACGGGCTCGAACTCCGGGCCGCGGAACTTCCCCTGCCAGTGAATCTTGCCTACGCCGTTTTCCGCGGACGCCGTGAGGTTGCCATCCAATTCAGCGAGATACGCACCACCGCCGCGCGGCGAGAGGTTCACCTCGGTTGCGCCTTTGACGGGATGGCCAAGGGCGAGCACCGTAGGTCTGCCCGGCAGCGATGTGAGGTCACGAAGAACTCTGCCCCATGCACCACGCTGCGCATTGTCGTTCTCATCCACGAATTCGCAGGTGAAAAAAGCGTTCTCGGTATCGACGACGACCAGCGCGAAGCCGCCGATCGCTTGTGCCTGCGCTTTGAGAGAGGGCAGTTCAGATTTGATCGAGAATAGGCCCGTCCGGAATGTCACCGGGATTTCCGCGATGACGAAGCCCGCCTGCTCCGAAAGTAAAATCCACCGCATGCGCACGTCGTCGGGGTTCTCGCCAGCGAGCATCAACACCCGGCCTTGCTCGACATCGCGGCCACCGAACGGCCGCCCCTCGGCAACGTGCACCATGAAGCGGAGCGCGAAAGCTGTTTTGCCCGCCCCAGTTTGGCCGGTCAGATTGTAGAGGAAGCCGCGTTGCAGGATCCCATCCCACAGGTAATCGAGGGGCTGATAACTCGCGACAAAATCGGCACTACTAAGCAGAGTGGCTTTCGCAGGAGTACAGTCATCGAGCAGCGACCGCACGTCATCGAACACATCGACGCCTTGCGCGCGCAGCATCTCGTCTGCCTGTCGCCGCTTATCAGCAGCCTCGCCCTGGCGCAGAAGGTCGAGCGTGTGCGCCATTTCGCGGCGCAAGCCGCTTTCCGACCCTGAAGCTGGCGCCCCCAACGACCACGAGCGAAGAAACCCAAAGATTTCACCCTCTGAAACATCGGAGTTCTCCGCCGCGATGCCGGCGGCGACATGCTGAGGCGTAAGCGGCAGGTCATTGTCGGCCGCGTGATCAATCGCGGCCTGGCACGCTTCCAAAAGTGGATCGGAGAAAGCGAATTTGCCCTTCAGTTCGCGGAATATGGCGTTCGCCGCCTTGCCCCCTGTCCACTCTGCCTTGCGCAGCTGCCATCCGATCAGGACAGCTTCCAACTCGTCACGTGCGGGCCTGGATGGAGGATGCACCACGGTAAGTGCCGGGCCCTCCTTTTCGACTTTTGGGGTTTCGCTCACGCGGCGCATGGCTTGTGGCGCTAGGCCGTTTTCCGCTGCGGAGAATCGGCCGCAAGCCATCCCATCTGCCGCGCGCAGCGCTCCGCCTCAGTCAGTGCATCGATCATCTCGCGAAGACTATTCACGCCGAGTGCAATGCCCTTCGGCGTTGGCACCGTCGAACCGTCAGGCTGTTGGGCATGCGCCCGAATGTCGATGAGCCGCGCGCCTTTGAAGGTGCGAAGCTGGATACGTGCAACCTCTCGGGCATTTTTTCGGATATCCCGAACAACCCGCTCGTCGGGCGCGTCTGGGTGGACCGCGTTCATGGTGAAGCCTCCATTGTCAGATCGAGCGCGCGCCCCAATGGTCCGGCGCTCTCGCCGCCAGGCACCTTTAGGAGTGCATGGCGCAGAGTTTTGGCGGGGCAGCCAAATTGCAGGGCAAGGCTGGCAGCGACAGCAGCATCATGCGCCGAGATGCATGCGGCACTGCCGGTCTTGGGGCCATCGAGGAAGATTTCGGCCAAATGCCCATCTTCGAATCTCGAAACCGCCGCGCGATAGCGCACGCCGTCGACATCGTACTCGAAATTGAGTTGTGCGAGCACTTGCGGCCACGGCATGGCCGCCGTCGGCAAATCGCTGTGGATGACACCCAGATTCAACAAACTGTTATGCAGCGCCCGGCCGCGCTTTTCGGCCATCGCCGCGCCTTCCGCACAGAGAGCTTCGAGACTTAAGCGCACGCGCGCCGCTTCCACACTGACCGAGTCGAAGGGGTCGCAGGGATCGTTGTGAGCTTCGTTGCTCATGCCGCCCCGCTCTCGGCAAGGCGCACAATCGACGCGTATTTGATGCGCCGCGACTTACCGATCTTCACCGAGTCCAGTGTGCCGTCCGCAAGCCACCGATACACGCTGGCTTCGGAGACGCGCAGTTTTTGGCAAGTCTCGCGGACCGTGCAGAGTAGTGGCGCGCTTTGATCGCCACTCGGTTGAATCGCTTGTGCAGGTTCGCTCATTTTTGCCTCTTTGGCCTTCTCTGTGGGTCTGACCCGCAGAGACAGCGTGCGCTAACGAGGCAAAGGATTGGCCGAACACAGCTGCGTGACAACGGCCATAAGTGCGCGATTTTTGGGGGTGCTATAGCCGGTTTGCGCGCGCTCGCTCTAAGTCGTTCTCTGGCTCCCGGAAGCATTCCGTGTCGCTTGGTGGCCGGAATTTGTCGGGGTCTGCAAGCACTCGCCTTGCTCGGCTTTCCAACGCGCCTATCGTGTAAGGGCGCCCAACTGCGGCCCAGCAAACCCCGGCGAGAGCAGCAAGCTTCTCGCGGCTTGGCGGACTGCCAGAGTGTCCTTCCCAAACGTCCGCGACCACAGCAAGAAAGCGATTGCCAGATCGGTCTTCGAGTGGCTTGGCCGATTTCTGCTGAAGATCGCCGTACCCGTCGAGATCGGGATCGGGCGTGCTTGGATCAGCCTTTTCCCATCGCTCGGCATGGATGCGGGCGCGGTCCGCAAGCGTTTCGAGTTGCGCTGGGCTCCCAAAATCGACATCCAGGCGAGAAGCGACAAATAGAGCGGCGGCGGCATCCTTGTTTGCGCGCAGGGCAAATTGTTGGAACAGTCTCGCCATTTCGGCACTCTGAGTCCGGGTAGGCACGATGGCTTCAGGATGAAGATAACCGTGTACTGCTTCCTCGATCTGCTCAACGAGGGAGGCCGGATCGTCCAGGTTGTCACCCGCGATCAATTCACTCAGTTTAGCCTTGTCGGCTTGATTGAGATGCAAGAAGCAAAATGCCGGGGCAGTGAGCAACTCGGCCCGTTTGCGCTGTTGTCGCTTGGCCGGCTTTCGAGCCGCAGATTTCCTGCGCATCGCACACCTCGTGCCCACACCGCGAAGGAAGATGCGCTGAGCGGACTGGCGGTGTGATCCAGCGTTCGGGCCGTCGCCCTAGCTCAGCGCGAATCGCAGCCTAAGCGAATGCAGCCTCGCGGCGAAGCGGCACAACGTCCGCAGTCTGCTCAGGCGTCGTGCAATACCGCGCCCACGCTTCCATGAGCGCCTTGCGCTTCTCGAAGAGATCGCCGCGGCGATAGGCGGCCTCCACCTTATCGCCCACGACATGGGCAAGGGCGGCCTCTGCAACCTCGCTCGGGAAACTGGTCTGCTCGGCCGCCCAATCGCGGAACGAGCTGCGGAAGCCGTGCGCCGTCAGATCGTCCCGGTCCATGCGCCGCAGTGTGGCGAGCATCGCCATGTTGCTCAGCGGGCGGTCCTTCTTCGCGCCCTTGAACAGATAGGCTTGTGCTTCGCCCGTTTCCTCGATTTCGGCCATAGCGGCCGTAGAGAGCGGCACACGATGCTCGCGACCGGCCTTCATACGTTCGCCTGGTACCGTCCACACACGGGCCTTAGAATCGATCTCCTGCCATTTTGCGCCGATCACCTCGCCGGTACGCGCTGCCGTCAGGATCGCGAAGCGAAGTGCACGGGCGCCTTCGCCGGGTTGCTTCTGCAAATCCTCCATGAAGGCGGGAATATCGGCGTAGGGTAGCGCGGCGTGATGTTCGACTTTGCGGACCTTGGAGCGGCGCGGAAAGAGGTTTTCCAGATGCCCGCGCCAGCGCGCCGGGTTCTCGCCAGTCCGATAACCGCGGGTCGTTGCCCAATCGAGGATCGACTCAATGCGTCCCCGCAGGCGGCTCGCGGTTTCCGGCTTTGTTGTCCAAATCGGTTGCAGCACCTTGTGGACAAGCGAAACGTCTACCGCCGCGACCGGCAATGTCCCGATTGTCGGATAGGCATAGGCGGCCAGTGTGGCGCTCCATTGGGCCGCGTGCTTCGCGTTCTTCCAGCCGGCGCGATGCGCTTCAATGTAGGCTTCCGCGCCCTGCCGGAATGTGATCGCACGAGCGGCCTCAGCGCGTCTTTCGGCAGCGATACGCTCGCGCTCCTGCAATGGGTCGCATCCCATCGCCTTCACCTTGCGAGCCGCTGCTGCGGCCGTGCGGGCCTCCTGAAGCGTGATATCGCGCGCCGATCCAAGGCCCATTTCGCGCGCCTTGCCTTGAAGCTGATAGCGGAACACCCACGAGGCGGCCGACGGCGACGACACGCACAGCCATAGCCCGCCACCGTCGCAATACATGCCCGGCTTTTTCAGTGACCGCTCTACCGTCAGCGCCTTCAGGCGTTCGATGCTGCGCCCCATTGCTGTCCTCCCGATGGCATCCACCGAACTATGGTCCCACAGATGTTCCCACAAACATGGTTGCGATTGCCTGATAGGTCAAGAGAGAATGTGCGCGAGTAAGACGCGATGGATGCCAGAGTTGGCCTAGCATTTTGCGAGGTTGTGAGAGAGTGAGAGAGCGTGCGAAATAATGTTGCTGGCGGATGGGGTGGGATTCGAACCCACGAGACCCTTGCGGGCCTGCCGGTTTTCAAGACCGGTGCCTTCAACCGCTCGGCCACCCATCCTTGCCGGAAATCAGATACTTTCCGGGCTTTCCGGCTGCAACCTGCGCAATCCTGCGCCTCCAATAAGCGGAGTACTCCTGCGGGCGTGACGCGCGCGGCTGAGTTTGCGATGCTCTTGCTTCCGGTGGATGGCGGCCACGCGGATGAACGAAAAGGTGCCCCTTTTGACTGCTTGGGACGATCTGCTTGAGGAATTTCGCGCGCTCGGAGGAACGGCCGAGAACATTTGCGTGGGCCAGGGCCAATTCGGCCGCGGCATTTTTCCGGCCGATCCGTCCAGGCCTGTCGCCATCCAAATTCCGCACAATCTGCTGGTTGAAGCCAGCCACATGATCTTCGTGAACGGCGTGCCGCGGGTCGGCCCAGCTGCCGCTGTAGGTGACCGGGAGCGGACCTGGCTCAATCGATATCAGGACCAGTTCGGATGGGGCGGTGGGGGCGGTGACGAAGTCAATCGCATGTTCGAAGCGGCGAGCGCACTTCCGCCGGAAATGAGAGAGACGCTGCGAACCCGGTACGGGCTGGGACACTTGTTCCATGAACCGGACGATGAATTGATCCAGCAGCGGTTTTTCCAGATGCGGTCGATTACGTACCAGAACAAGTCGGTGGTGATGCCCATCGTGGAAATGGTGAACCACGGGGGCGGAGTGAGATACGATCTTTCGCAGGCGGTGGGATTGCGCGGAAACTTCACGGGCGAGGTCCTGGTTCAATACTCCGATGTGGATTCCTTCGACTACTTTCTGTCGTGGGGATTTGCCACCGAACGCCCGGTCGCTTTCAGCCTTCCTCTCGAGGGGACGCTGGGCAAAGAGCGTCTGGAAGTGGGACAAGCGTTCAACGCGCGTGTGACTTCAAAGCGGAACTGGATTCCCGAGGTGAAGCGCAATCGCGATCCCGTGCAATTGACCTTCGTTTTGTTGGGCAACATTCAATTTCCCCGCTTGCCCAAGGGCATATTTTACCAGCTGATGCGGGAAGGCGGACATCAGGGATTTGAAGAAGCGTTCGACCACATACACCATTGCAACAGGCTCCAGTTCCTGAGCTTGCTTGACGAGCTGGAGGGCTTCGATCTCGCCATCGCGCGAACCTTGCGTGCTATGGCTCGCCATCAGTTGCGGGCGATGTCTTTCTGTTTCGGCGTTCGAGGGCTTTGAGGACAGGCCATGACCGGGGATGCGCGATGGGATGAGATGCTCGATGAGTTTCGTGCCCTGGGTGGCATCGCCGATAATGTGAAGTTGGCGGAGGGCCGCTTCGGCCGCGGATTATTCCCGATAGATAAATCGAAGCCAATCCGAATCTGCATTCCCGAATCCCTGCTGCTTCCAAAAAAGTATGTGCAATTCTCCAGCAGCGAATTTCGCGTGGCGCCGGAAGCTCCCGTGGCCGCAAGGGAGCGGGCATTCCTCGAAAATTACGAGCGGGATTTCTCCTGGGGTACCGGCCGCGGCGATACGGAAGATCTGCTGGCGATGCTTGCGGAAGCGCCCCCGGAGCTACGGGCGATGCTGGAAAATGTGTTCGGCCTTGGCCAATGGTTCGCAGGGCTTGCGCCCGCGGCAGTTCAGGAACGCTTCCTCGGCTCCCGCACCATAGGTTTCAAGGGCGAGACGCGGGTAATGCCGATCATTGAACTCGCCAATCATGGCCACGCGACCTCGTACCAACTCTATGACGACCGGCTTGAACTCGGCGGCCACTTTGAAGACGAGGTTCTGGTTCGCTACAGCGATTCCGATCCGCTGGGCATTTTCGGGGCTTGGGGCTTCGCCAGTGGCGCTGAGGTGTTTGCGCTGAGCATGCCTCTTGGGCTGGAGCGGAAGTCTGGTTCATTGCGCATCAATCGCGATCTTGAGAAGGCGCGCAATGCCCAGCTTGGGCCGCCGCGATGGCCTGAACTTTCCATGGAGAACGGAAGGTTGGGCTTGTCGCATGTGCTTCTCGGGCACAAACATTATCCGAGGTTTGCCCGTGGAATGTTCTACAAGCTCATGCGGCAGGCAGGCGTTCAGGACGCGGAGGAGACGTTCGACCTGATCCAGCACCTGAATCGAATGCAGTTCTACGGCTTGATTGAAGCCTCCGAAGCGGCTGCACCGCGCCTCGGCATGCTGCTGCGAAACCTTGCCCGCCATCAGCTCGAATGCATGTCGCACAGTGTCGGCACGCGGGATCTTTAGTTGCAGGCGGCGATTCGATTGTAGCAGTTGCGGCGCTTGTCAGGACGGGGGCTGATGCCCGCGTTAACGTTTTGTAAACCGGGCGCGCCCCTAGGATTCTCCCGCGGGGCCGGAGGTCGGGCGGGCCTGCCACTCCAAACTGTGGACGGCCGGGATGATCCGTACCGCGTGCAAAGTGCTGAGCGTGGCTGCGCTGTCGGGGTTCGCCGCCGGTTGCGCAACTGAACCTTCAACGCCCATGACCGGCGCCAGCGTTGGAAGCACAGCGCATGGCGGCGCCTACCGGGTCGGCGTGCCCTATCAAATCGGGGACAACTGGTACTATCCGCACGAGCAGCCGGACTACGATGAAGTTGGGGTCGCGTCCTGGTACGGCCCGACGTTCTACGGCAAGCAAACGGCCGACGGCGAAATCTACGACGGCGAAGGGCTGACGGCGGCACATCGCACGTTGCCGATGCCGGTCAATGTGCGCGTCACAAATCTGGAAAACGGCAAGTCGCTGGTCCTGCGCGTGAATGATCGCGGACCGTTTGCGAACGGCCGCATCATCGATGTGTCTAAGCACGCTGCCGAGCTGCTGGGCTTCTATGCCAAGGGTACCGCGAAGGTGCGCGTCACCTATCTGGGCCGCTCCGATCAGCCTACGCCTGCCGATGAACTGGGGACGGCGCTTGCCGGCAATGCGCGCGCGGCGCCCGCGGCAGCGGTTCAGGCTGCGGCGCTGAACGCAAACAGGCCGAGAGTTGTCCCGCGGCCTGCGCGCCTTCCACGGAGTGCTCCGCCTTCTCCGGCAGCGCAGCCGCTGCCCGGCGCCGGCGAAATGGCGGATGCTGCCGAACCGGATGATCGGGCTCAAGTTCCCGACACGGCACATCTCTACGTCCAGGCTGGCACCTTTGCGTCGCGGGAAAACGCCGAGCGGCTGAGGGAAAATCTCGGTCCGGCCAGCGATCTCTTTATTTCTGCGTCCGAACGGCAGGGCAGGGAACTTTACCGCGTCCGTTCCGGCCCATACGACGACCTGGAGACCGCAAATGCCGCGTTGGCGCGGCTGAGCGAGCTTGGTAATAACGGCGCCAGGATCGTCGTCGACCAATAGAATCAGTTTCGCTGGAGTTCTCCCGATGCGGCGTTTTCGCCTTGCAGCCGTTCTTCTTTTTTTCGCTTCGCTGGTTTCTGTCTCGCCCGCCATGGCTGAAGCCGTCCAGACTTCTGCCGAACACGCCATCATCATGGATGCAGACACGGGCCAGGTGCTGTGGGCCAAGGATGCCTATGTGGCGGTGCCACCCGCTTCCATGAGCAAGCTGATGACGCTCGAGCTGCTGTTTCAGCGGCTGAAGGACCATCGCGTGAAGCTGACGGACACGTTCCCGGTATCGGAACGTGCCTGGCGGGAGCGATCCGGCTCCGAATGCTTCGTCAATATCGGCGGGAAGATTTCCGTGGAAAATCTCATTCGCTGCGTGATCATTATGTCGGGCAACGACGCCTGTATCGTGATCGCGGAGGGACTGGGCGGTACGGTCGAGAACTTTGTCGCCATGATGAACGCGCGCGCGAAGCAGATCGGCCTGACGCAATCGCACTTTGTGAATCCAAACGGCCTCGATCAGCCGCCGGGCCAGCTCATGTCGGTGTTCGATCTGGCGAAACTGGCGCGCCATCTGATCAAGGATTACCCCGAATACTACCATTATTTCAGCGAACGGGACTTCGTGTGGAGCAACATCCACCAGCACAACCGCAATCTGGTGCTGGAGAAATTCCCTGGCGCCGATGGGCTGAAAACTGGACATCTGGAATCCTCCGGCTACGGCATCACGGTTTCCGCCGTGCAGAACGGCCGCCGCCTTATTCTCGTGCTGAACGGCTTGCGCTATCCCGATCTTGCCAAACGCGACAGCAAATCGAAGGACTGGTTCGCCGAGCAGCGCCGCGCTGATGAAGCGGCGCGCATTCTGGGCCTCGCGTTTCGCGAGTTCCGGCAATACAAACTGTTTTCGCCCACCGACACGGTTGCAGAAGCGCAGGTCTGGCAGGGCGATCGCGGCACGGTTCCGCTGACGACAGGAAAGCCGCTTGCCGTCACGCTCACGCCGGAAGCCCGCGCCGGCATGAAAGTCACTGTGAATTACGATGGCCCCGTAAAAGCACCCGTCAGCAAGGGCCAGCGCATCGGCACATTGAAAATGACGGCGCCGAATGCGCCGGACCTGAATGTGCCACTCTATGCCGCAACCGATGTCGGCGCCGCCGGATTCATCAGCCGCATTTTCACGGGCCTGCACGCGCTGATCGCCGGGCGAAAATGAATGTGCGTTCTCCCCCCCGCTTCATCACGCTCGAAGGTGGGGAGGGCGCGGGGAAATCAACGCACGTGCAGCGGCTATCGCAGGCGCTGGCCTCGCATGGCATTGATAACAGCGTCACGCGCGAGCCCGGCGGCTCGCAAGGCGCGGAGAGCATCCGTACGCTGCTGGTGGAAGGCGAGCCTGGGCGCTGGGGTCCGCTGGTCGAAACCCTGCTGATGTTCGCCGCGCGCGCCGATCATGTGGCGCACACCATCCGGCCGGCCTTGAATGCCGGAAAGTGGGTGATCTGCGACCGCTTCACCGACTCCACTTTCGCCTATCAGGGAGCGGGCCGCGGCATGGGTTACGACACCATCCGGGAAATCGAGCACGTTTCTACAGGCGGGTTCCGTCCCGACTTCACGCTGATTCTCGATGTTCCGGTTGATGAGGCGATGAACCGCATCGGTTCGCGGCATCACGCCGAAGATCGTTTCGAAAAGTTCGATCGCACCTTTCATGAGCGTCTGCGCAGCTACTTTCGGGAGCTCGCGCAACGTGAGCCCCAACGCTGCGTTCTGATCGATACCAGCGCGCCGCCGGACGACGTGGCGCAACAAATCTGGAATGCCGTCGGTGCGCGGTTTAAGCTGTAGCCATGGCGAAACGCGCGCGCAGCGAAGATATCGAAGAGACCGATCGGCTCGAAGGATTCCCGCATCCGCGCGAAACCTTTCGTCTCGCGGGCCACGAGGAAGCGCTGACACGCGCGGCGCGCGCCATCCGTTCCGGGCGGCCGCCGCAAGCCTGGCTGATTACCGGGCCGGCCGGCACCGGCAAGGCGACGCTGGCCTATCGGATTGCCCGGTACCTGCTGCGCTACGG
>JAICVV010000110.1 GCA_025935155.1 Alphaproteobacteria bacterium | reverse complement strand
GCATTCAGGAATCGCGAGCGATCCTGTTTCGTAAAAGCAGCATTGTAGGTCTGGCCGCCGGGCGTTGTTTCGCGCAAATGGCGTTGCAGGTCACGCATGCCGAGCGCCATGCCAATACTGCCTTCCGTGAACGGCTTGCCGCCGGGCCCCAGCACGCGCGCGCCTTTCGCAAGACAACGCGCCGCCAGCGGAATGTCAGCCGTGATGGCGATGTCGTTCGCGGCGATATGTTCGGCAATCCAGTTATCGGCCGCATCTGCACCGGCCGTCACGGTGACATGGCGGAGCAGCGGATTGGAGCTCGGCCGCAATCCGCCATTGCTGACGAGATGCACGGTGAGGCCGTGGCGCGTGGCGACACGCTCCACTTCGGCCTTCACCGGACAGGCATCGCCGTCGACATAAATCTCCACCACGAAAGGGACTATGCCGCGCGGCGCTGCTTTCCGCGATGCCGCGGCCGCCTGCGCTTGTAGACGGACGGATCGGGCCGCCGCGCTGCGGCTTTCGCCTGCGGCGTGTCGAACGCAACCGGCTGCGCGCCCACCACGGTGAGCGGACGGCGCGTCAGCTTCTCTATATCGCGCAGCAGCTTGCGCTCTTCCGAATCGCAGAAGGCCACCGCGACGCCGGAATTTCCCGCGCGTGCCGTTCGGCCGATGCGGTGAACGTAGCTCTCGGGCTCGTGCGGCAATTCGAAATTGATGACATGCGTGACGCCATCCACATCGATGCCGCGGGCCGCGATGTCTGTTGCCACCAGCACGCGCGCGTGGCCGGAGCGGAAGCGCTCCAGCGCCCGCTGCCGCGCGTTCTGCGATTTGTTGCCGTGCAGCGCATCGTTCGGGACTCCGGCGCGCTCCAGATGCTCGCTCACGCGATTGGCATGGTGCTTGGTGCGGGTGAAGACGATGACGCGCGCAAGCGCGGGATCCTTGAGCAGGTTCGTGAGCAGCGCGCGCTTCTGCGCCGTCTCCACGAAATGCACGCGCTGCTCGATCTTGTCGACCGTGACCGCCTGGGGCGCGATATCCACGCGCAGCGGATCGCGCAGCATTTCGGCCGCCAGCTTCGCCACATCGTTCGGCATGGTGGCGGAGAACAGCAGCGACTGCCGCTGCTTCGGCAGCATGGCCACGATCTTCCGCACGTCGCGAATGAAGCCCATGTCGAGCATGCGGTCGGCTTCGTCGAGCACGAAGTGCTTCACGTCGCCAAGGCGCACATGCTTCTGCTGCACCAGATCGAGCAGCCGGCCCGGTGTGGCGATGAGAATGTCCACGCCGCGCGCCATCGCCTTCACCTGCTGCGGCTGGCCGACGCCGCCGAGAATGACGGTATGGCGTAAGCCGGTGTGGCGGCCATAGGTGGCGAAGCTATCGCCGATCTGAACGGCGAGTTCGCGGGTGGGTGCGAGGATCAGCGCGTGCGCAGAGCGCGCCGCGACCGGATGCTGCGGCTTGTCCAGCTTCTGCAGAATGGGCAGCGCGAAGGCGGCCGTTTTGCCGGTGCCGGTTTGCGCCACGCCAAGCAGATCGCGGCCCTCCAGCAGCCGCGGAATGGCCTGCACCTGGATGGGTGTGGGATGCGTGTAATTCTCCGCCGCAATGGCGCGGCAGAGCGGCTCGGAAATGCCGAGCTGTGAAAATGTCATGTTACTCACTGTTATGGACCTTGTTCCTTATGCGCCAGGGCACGCGAGCCAGCGGCTCACGCGAATCGCCATGGAGCGGTTAACCGCCTTCCACGCGCAACTGGAGCTAACGGAAATTGTTTCGATAATTCGCCGGATGACAGGCTTGAAGTGCCGTCGCGCGATCCGGGTGGATATGCAATTCAGGTAGGTTGAAGGCAGGCCGAAGTCAAGGTGCCGCATTTTTTGGGAGATACAGGGTCTGGCCTTCCAGGCGCGCCCACGGCCTGTCCTATCCCACGCAGATTCGGTTTGGGCGTCATTCGGGATGACAGGGCAGGGCGGCTGCTATAGAAGCCTGCCTCCGGCCATTTTGCCGGTATCGGAGCGTGGCGCAGCCTGGTTAGCGCACCAGTCTGGGGGACTGGGGGTCGAGAGTTCAAATCTCTCCGCTCCGACCACTTACGGCTGAACAGTTTGCCGCGATTCCTGCAAGACGACCGTACAGTACCGGACCCAAGACCCTCAATGCTGAGATAGGGTATCCGGTACGTTGGGGTAATTGCTGTACACATCGCCCAGGGCGTTCAGCATGGGGCCGAGCCATGGTTCGAAGTGCCGCCAGTGCTCGATCGCTTCGCTCGTGATCGGGCGGCGCACCTGCTCGGAGCTCGGCGTCATCACGGCGCGATCGGTTTCGTAGAAGCGCAGGCAGCTCTCCTCGAACGGCAGTTCCAGATAATCGAGCAGGCGCCGCACTTCGCCTTCCGTGTCGCTGACGAGGTTTTCGTAGATGACGCGATGAATCTTGCCCGGCAGCACCGCATCGAAATGCGCCATCAGCTCTGCGTAATCGCGCCAGGCCTGGGCGTATTCGGTCAGCCTCAAATTCGTCATCTTGAACTGAAGGGTAAACTGCGACCAGCATGCGGCCGCGGGATTGCGCCGCGCATCGATGATTTTCGCATTGGGCAAGATCAGCGCAATCAATCCAACGTGGAAATGATTGCCGGGATCCTTGTCGATAAAGAACGGCCGCGCGGTTTTGCGGTGCAGCTGCGCCCGTTCCAGATATTGCTCACCCAGCTGCGTCCGCGCTTCGGGCGAAAGTTTTGCGACATTTTCGAAATATTGCGCGCCGCCCGCAGGGCCTTCGATATCGGCTATTTCGGCCACAATGTCCGGAATGTAGGGCAGTTCTGCCGTTCCCTCGACCGCCGAATGGCTGGCGAGAATCTGCTCGAGCAAAGTGGAGCCCGAACGCTGGCGCCCGACAATAAAGATGGGATCGCGCGCAGGGCATCCGCCTTCGGCACGCGCCTCGAAGAATTCGCGGGAGAATGCGGCCTCGGTACGGCGTGTTCCCGCGGTGATCGCCGCGTGATCGTAGGTGAAGCGCATCCGTGCCGCCGCATTGGCTTTCGCGTACAACTCGAACGCGCCCGCGTAGTCTCCGCGATCCTCATAAGCTTTGGCGAGCGCAAACTGCAGGTTCATGCGCGCTTCGGGCGCCAGATCGAACCCCTTTAGCCGCTGCTCCATTGCGGCGGTTTCCGCCTCGCTGAAGCGAAACGTCTTCAGGTGGGCAAGATTGCTGTAGGCAAGGCCGAGGGTTGGCTGAAGCTCAATCGCCTTGCGGTAGGCGGCGATGGCGCCTTCCTGCCTGCCGGCCGCGCGCAGGGCATGGCCGAAGGTCATCCAGGAATCCGCCCGCGCAGGATTCTCGTGCGCGAGTTCCTCGGCAATCGCGCGCGCCTGCTCTACCTCTCCCAGACTTTCATGCACTCTCGCCTTCAGTTGGCGGAAGAGCGGGTTGCGGCTGTCCTGCGCGAGCAGGCGATGGGCTTCGCTCATCGCCGCATCGAAGCGGCTCAGGCTGATCAGCAGGTCCGCATAGTTGAAGCGCGCGGCGGCGAAATCCGGCGCCAGTTCGAGGGCGCGTGCGAGCAGCGCGGCGGCTTCTTTGCGCCGGCCGCGGGCCACAATCGCGTAAGCCAGGAACGCGAGCGCATCCGGATCGTCCGGATTGGCCGCGAGATATTGCCGAAGCGCCTGCTCCATCTGGGTGGGGGGAGCAGCTTGGATATTTGGCAACAGCTGCCGCAAGCGCGGGCTGCGGATGGGCCGCTGCGCGTTCAGCTGCGCCGCGGCGTGGGTGAAGGCGTCCGGCCGCGCGGATGGGGCCTGACTCATCAAATGCGGATTCCCGGCTTCATTTCTGGACTTTCAGTGCCGGAGGCGCGGGGAACGCAGGCAGCGCCTCTCCACGAAATCCTACAGGCCCCTGAGTCTTTGTTCATGATCTTCCTGCAGGCTGCCATGCTATACTCAATTTGCGTTGCTCGCTGCCGGGGCTGGAATGTTCGAGCGGACCTTCGGAAAGGTGTTGGCGTTTCTTGTAATGGCGGCCGGGTTCATCCTGCTGATTGTCTTTGGCGCGTTTATGCTGGAATGCGCTTCGTGGGGCCAGTGCCCGCCTGTTCCGGGGCTCAACTGGTATCATCCGGCGAAAACTGCGCAACCACAGACGGCGCAAGCTGGCAAGGCGAAGTGTGCCGCTTCATCCCTGCCCTTACCGTGCCTGTTCAGTTGGTCAAGCCGAAGACCGTAACCGTTCCGGCCGCCGGTACATAAACCCGGCCGTTGGCGACAAGAGGCGTAAGGAAGGGGCCGCTGGTGTTCCAGCTGCCTGCGTTCGCCTGGAACAGCGGCGCTCCCAGACTGGCGGCGTCGTAAGCCTCCAGCTGCTCCGTGGTGTTGCGGCGTATGAGCCAGACGACCGCCGTTCCGGGTGTGCTGCCATTCGATGAGATCACCGGGAACGATCCGCCGTACCCGGCGCTGCTCGTGCCAGCAGCGATTTGCGTGAGTTTGGGACTGGCGCTGGTATCGACGCTGAAAGCGCGCAGGGCGTCGTTATCCGCCTGATAATATACAATGCCTCCGCTCGCTCCTCCGTAATAGGCAGCCCCGCACCAGCACCCGCCGCCCACATTGAACTTCTGCAGCCAATGATTGCCGTTATGTCCTTCGAGGCCGCCAAGATCGGTGGAATTCAGAAGGTACAGCGTGCTCGCTTTCCCCATGGCAACCAGCAGCGGGGGCGCGGCCTGGCCGTTCACCGGCGGAATCAGCATTGCTCCGCCGGAGCCAAAGTCCGTATCGCCATTGTTCAGCTGCTGATAATTGCTCGGCGTGAAGGTGTTTACCGACTTCTTGGCAAGATCGGGCGCCAGCGAGATCACGCTTTCCCCGAATCCCTTGTGCCCGCGCTGCAGATCGTAATTGCCGTTACCCGTCACAGCGAACACGTTGCCGTTCGCGTCGATTGCGGGCGAATACCCTGCCATCCACACGCTCGAAAGTTCGTATCCGGCGGCGGCCTCGATGGTGTTGAACTTGCCGGTCAGCTTCAATGTGCTCGCATCATAGCGCAGCACCCAGCCGGAAATGTTGCCGGCGTTGAAATCGCAATGCGAGCCGATGCCCACATAGATCGAGCCGTTGTTGTAGACGAGGCTCGCGCGGCTCCACTGGTTCTGTGGGTCGAGATGGATTTTTCCGCCGGTCGCCAGATTCGCCTGCGGGTTGATTTCCCGCGCCTTCATGATGTCGGCGCCCGTGCCGAGATCGAGCGCATGAATCTGCGTGTGGAACGAAAGATGCGCCGGCTCGGTGGCGGCGACGAGATATATGGTGGCGGAATTCACCCCGTTCCGCACGATCACGGGTGTGCTGGATATTCCGTATTCCGGCCTGATATCGCCGCAGCCGACATCTGTGGTCGATTGCGGCGTGCCCAGGCTTCGCTGCCAGAGCACGGAATAATTCTGCGCATCGTAGGCGTACACGGTGTCGTGCCCAGTCGCAACAACAAGGACGTTATGCGTGCTGCCGTCCGGCATCTGGAAATTGGAAACCATCAATGGCTGCGCGATAACATTGCTGTCCACGTTCAGCGTGGCGAGCTTTCCGAAACTGGCCGAGCCAACGGTTGCCGGTGTGAGATCGGTTTCGCTCTGATTCCAGCCAGTGGGATAGTTGTCGTTGTGATAGCGGAGCACATCCGTAGGGGTGCCGGTGTAATGGCGCTTCAGCCCAAGTGCCGCTTTCGGATGCAGTCCCTTGTCCGGAAGCGCCGGTATGGCGGCGCTCTGCGCGGGTGTGTGGGTATGCGTAGCAAGCCTTTGCATCACGCCGTTTTGGGCGAGGCTGTCTTCCGGCAGCGGCCAATGGAGCTGGGCGGCATCCGCCAGGAATGAAACGGTGCAGGAAAGGGCAAGCGGAAGCCCGAGCAGCAGGGCACGGCGGATCATGGAAACTCCCCAGTTTGACAGCCGCGAACGTAGGCGGGTTCGCGCGCGTGCGGAAGCGATAAAATGCGGCGGCTGCTCTTTTTCCATAGGCCAGCAGGAGATTACAATCCGCGCTGGGTTTTGGGGCTGGCCGGAACAGGTGAGGAGCTTATGCGCAGATTGCGATGGGTTGCGGCATCCATTTTGAGCTTTTTTGTGCTCGCGCCCACCGGTGCAGAGACGGCCGTGCTGGTTTCCGTACCCAATTACCCGGGGGCGGCCGCCACCTATATCCGCGCTATCAACGACAAGAGCGTCATCACCGGCTATTACATGTCGGAAGACGGCACAGCCCACGGCTTCGTAGGCACCCTGGATGGAAACTACACCTCCTTCGATGCCTCACCCAATGGAACGATGCCGCTCGGCATCGACAACGCCGGCTATATCACCATAGGTTCCAGCTACAGCGCCGATTGTCCGGTTTCAGGCTGCGCCTATGTTCGCGCACCGGACGGGACGGTGTCGCAAGTCCGTAAGGGCAGGCACATGCTCGATTCCGTGGTGCAAGGCATTCTCGACAAAGACCGATTTGTCGGGGATTACGCCATCGATGGCGGGGCGCCGAATGTGAACCCCTCGTTTTTCGGGTTTTATGGCAAGGGCGACCGCTACCGCGCCAGCATCGAATTGCCCTTCGTGACCACGCAAACGCGGCCCCGTGGCGTGAACAAGGCTGGCACGATTGTGGGCTTCTACAGCGAAATGGGCAACGGCACGTTCCCCGGATTTGTGCTGCAGGATGGCGTCGCCACGTCGGTGTCTTATCCAGACGATAACGCCTGGCAGGTTTATCTCGAAAGCATCAACGATCAGGGAATGGCTGTGGGATCGTGGGTGGATTTTGCGCTGACCGAGGAAAAAGCCTTTCTGTACGATACAGCGCAGAACGCATTCGCGAGCATCGACGTGCCGCGCGG
>JAICVV010000294.1 GCA_025935155.1 Alphaproteobacteria bacterium | reverse complement strand
TTGCGCGGTTTCCACATCGCGCCAGAAGGGATGCGTGCGCACATCGCCTTGCTTGGCAAGCGGCTTGCGTTCGCGCAAGCGTGCCTCATCTTCGGAATGAACGGCCATCCGCCGGTGGCCCGCTTTAAGCGCCGCGAAAATATCCTCTTCGCGATTAAGCAACAGCGTGCCGGTAGACGAACCAAGAAACGCCTTCACGCCGGCCACACCCGGCATTTGCTCCAGCGTGCCGAGCGCGCCCACGTTCTCCGGCGTAGCGCCGGCATAGAAGGCGTAGTCGCAATGCATGCGGCCTTTGGCGCGCGCCAACTTGTCTTCCAGCGCGAGGCGCGTGGTGGTAGGCGGATTGGTGTTCGGCATTTCAAATACGGCCGTGACACCGCCCAACACCGCGGCGTGGCTGCCGCTCTCCAGATCTTCCTTGTGCTCGTTGCCGGGCTCACGGAAATGCACCTGTGTGTCGATCACGCCGGGCAGTACGTGCAGGCCCTTGGCGTCCAACTCCTCCGCCGCCTTCGCGCCGGCGAGCGCCCCGACAGCGACAATGCGGCTTCCGATGACGCCGATATCCACTTCCTCAATGCCGTTCGGCGTGACGCAAGTGCCTCCGCGGATGAGCAGATCGAAGCTCGCGCTCATGATGCGCCTTCCAGCAATTCCATCAGCGGCAGATCGCTCCGGCCGCCTTCGATGTGCACGCGATGCCATACGGCATAGAACAGCAGTTGCCAGCACGCCATGCGATAACGATCGCGCCAGTCAATGTTCGCAAACAGCTTTTCCACCGCGTCGGGACGGCACAGCGCCGCCACACCAGGCGAACGCGCCACCAGCGGCCCCAGTTGCTTTGCCCGCTCTTTCATCCATTCCGCCACCGGGACAGTAAAGCCGCGCTTGCGCTCGAACGGTTTGGATTCGGGCAGCGCCCGCGCCAGCCATTTGCGCAGCAGATATTTGCCCTTACCGCGCCGCACTTTCAGCTCGTCCGGCAGACGGAAGGCAAAATTTGCCACCACCGGATCGAGAAACGGCGTGCGCCCTTCCACGCTATTCGCCATTAGGCAGCGGTCGAGCTTGATGAGCAGGTCGTGGGGCAGCCAGTCGGCGCAGTCCGTGGCCTGGGCCGCCTGCAGTTTCGTGCGGCCGCCGTTGGCTGCTTCCGCCTCCGCGGTGGCCATCCCATCGCGCCAGGCACCGTTTCCGTCCCGTAAGACGCCAAGCCCCTGCATCATTCCCTTGTGCCGCATCGGCCTGCCGCCGAACAGGCGTGAGCGCATGGCGGAACGATAGCGGCCGTATCCGGCAAACAGCTCGTCGCCGCCTTCGCCGCATAGCACCACCTTCAACTCGCGTCGCGCGGCTTTCGCCAGCATGTAGGTGGGAACGATCGCGTAGTCGGCGGCGGGATCGTCCATCGCCGCAACGATGGCGGGAAACTCGCGCCAGAAATCCTCTTCCGTCACCTCGATTTCGATGTGCTCGGCACCGCACGCCTTTGCAACCGCGCGCGCATGCGCCCGTTCGTCGTGGACCCCGGTGCCGGGGAATCCAGCCGTGAAGGCGCGCACTGGGCGATCGTTCAACCGCATCATGCAGGCCAGCAGTGCTGAAGAATCGATGCCGCCGGAAAGGAACATGCCGTACGGCACATCGGAGCGTTGATGCACCATCACACTGTCGAGCAGCGCCCGCTCGAGTTCGTTGATAGCGTGATCCTCGTCAATGGCAATCGGGCCACCATCCGGCAATGCGGAGATTTGCGTGCGCGAATGAATTTGGCCTGAGCGGATGCCCAATGTCTCGCCAGGCAGCACGCGCTTGATGCCCTCGAAGATCGTCTGCGCGCCGGTGGTGAACTGGAGTTGCAGCAGCTCATTCGCCTTGCTCGGAACGACGCGGGCCGATAGCAGTCCGGCGCGAATCAGCGCCTGCGGTTCGGACGCGAACGCAAAGCCGAACGGCCCTTCCGCATAATACAGCGGCTTGATGCCGAAGGGATCGCGCGAAATGCAGAGTTCCGGCGCTTTCGGATCGTCGAGCGCGATACCGTACATGCCGCGCAGATGTTTCGCGAACGCCGCGCCATCGCGTGTGTAGGTGTAAAGCGGCAGCTCGCAATCTGAACTTGTAGCAAAATTGTAGCCGTGCGCGTCCTGCTTCAGCTCGACATAATTGTAAATCTCGCCATTGGCGACGATGGCGGTCTCGCCGGGTCCGAACAATGGCTGATCGCCGGTGGACAAATCGATAATCGCGAGCCGCTTCTGTGCCAGTGCCACGTCGCGTTGCACGTATCGGCCTTCGCCATCTGGTCCGCGATGCGCAATCGCCTGCAGCATGGCGTCGATCACACTGAACGGCGGCGGCGTGCCATTGGCCGACATCGCTCCCACTATGCCGCACATCAGGCGCCCCTCTTCGGCCGGACCTGTTCGAACATATCCAGATACTGCCCGATCACCACGTTTTCCGAAAATTCGGTTTCAATCCGCTTCCGCCCATTCTCCACCAACCGATTGGCAAGATCTTTCGAGGTCAGCACATCGCGAATGCCTTGCGCCAGCGCCTCTGGATCGTCGACAGGCACGAGAAGGGCATCCTCACCATTGCGCGCAAGCCACGCCGGCCCCGTACTCGCGGCCGCCACCAGCGGAGCGCCGTACGCCCATGCCTCCACCACCACGTTGCCAAACGGCTCCTCGCGCGATGGAAAGACGCACACATCCGCCGCCTTGAGCAGGGCGCCACGATCCGTGCGCCAGCCGAGAAATTTCACCCGCTCTGCTATGCGAAGATCGCACGCCAGCTTCTTCAGCTTGGCGTTGTCGGGACCTTCGCCCGCGATCCATACCCACAGGTCATGAACTTGCGCTGCAGCCATGAGCAACACGTCCATCGCCTTGTTTGGATGCAGCCGCCCGAGTGCAACGGCAAGAGGCGCATCTTTCGGCGTGCCAAGCGCTCCGCGGCGGACAGCGGGCGCTTCGTCAATGTGCGGAAAGTTGGGGATATAGAACACGCGGTCCTTCGCCCAGCCGCCTTCCATAACGTAGCGTATCAGATCGGGCGTGTTGCAGACCAGATAATCGCAGCGGCGAAAATAATCGAAATTGTAGTAGCCGCCCAGGCGGCCGATCAGCGTGTAATCGCCGGGCGGCGTCATGGCCGCGCCGCGGCCGGTGATGGTGAGCACGACATCGGGGCAAAATTTCTCTGCAATGCACTTGAAGCGGCGTCCGGTGAGCCAGTCAAAGCGGCGGAAGAACGGCAACACATCGAACGGTATTCCGGCCTCGCGCAGCGCATCCTCGCGGATGCTGTTGTGCTTCAGCACGGCTCGCAGGTTTGCACCGCCCCGTTGCAGCCCCAATGTCAGCGTGACGAAGAA
>JAICVV010000014.1 GCA_025935155.1 Alphaproteobacteria bacterium | reverse complement strand
CCGGCAACGGAGCGAAGCGGCGCGACGGCCTTCCGTCCGCTGCTTTTTTCTTGGACGCGTCCGGAAGTCGTAAGGCCAAGGCGCAGGTGTCAACCTTACAGAAGGGTAGGTACCCGAAATGGCTACACTGCAACTGGTGACAGCGAACAAGGAAGCGAGGGCGCCGCGCGTCCGGATTTCCCCAAAGGCTGCCGCAATCGCTGCCCAGCCCACGCCGGAGGCGAAGGATCACTTCATCACCCGCAACGGGCTGACCTTTGCGGGCAGCCACCTGATCATCGATCTGTGGGAAGCCCAGGGGCTCGACGACAGGGACAGGATCGAGCGGGCGCTGATCGATGCGGTGAACGCCGCGGGCGCAACGCTTCTCCACATCCACCTGCACACCTTCACCGAAGGCGGCGGCATTTCCGGCGTGGCGGTGCTGGCGGAAAGTCACATCAGCGTGCACACCTGGCCGGAGCGCGGCTACGCGGCGTTCGACGTCTTCATGTGCGGAGACGCCGACCCGAAGAAGGCGCTGAACGTGTTCAAACGGGCGTTCAAGCCCGGCCGCATGGTGGTGGGCGAGCACAAGCGCGGCGTGCTTTAACCCGTATCGATAACCGTATTCAGCAAAGGGCGGAGCGGCAACTCTCCGCTCGTTTCCTTTCAAGGTGGCAATGCGCACGGAATGGCTTGGCGGCTGTGGCGGCGATAGACGTTGAAATCTGAATCCGTTGTGAGCACCAGCGGGTCCGCCACGATTTCGGTCATGCGGACGATACAGCCATCGGCGAAGCTCATCGGCACCTGCCTGTACTTTTGCATCAGGCGCAACACGGGCGCGGCGTTATCCGCAAAGCGAAACAGTGCATCCAGCGCTTCCCGTTGAATCAGGGCCGCCAGCGCATCGAAACCGGCCGCGCCGAGAAGAAAAAATGCTTCCGAAAGCGCTGCCTCGCAGGTCGCCCAAGCCGGCGGATGCTCGCTTGCCTTGGCAACCGCCCAGGCGTGGTGCGTGTCGCGCCGGTTGAGCAGCGCAACCAGAAAGCCCGCATCAACAATGATGCTTGCGGCCATAGCCCGTGGCTCGCAGGTGGTGTTTCTTGCGGGCGCTGAGATCCTCAGGCAGTCCATCGACCGACCCGATCAGGTCCGCGATGGCGCTCAACGAAGAGGAATGGGGCCTGCCCACCTGTTGCAGGCGTTCGCGCACGACATCGGAGAAAGAGACCCTGCGCTCGCGTGACTCCGCCTCCAGATCGGCGGCCATAGCTTCCGGCAGGCGAACGGTAATGGTTTTCATATTTTCGTGTAATACATTATTGCCGCGTATGCAATACACGTGCTGGCGCCTTGCGCCATAAGGGCTTAGCTCTCCTTTCCCGGCCTTAGCGGCGCCTTTATGATCGGCGTATTAGGGTTCGCTCCCAGAAGGATATCATGAACAGACCTGCCGCCGTTCCCGCGTTTGCCCGCCCCACTTTCGTGGCAGAAGCGCAAGAAGAGTTCGAGGCGCTGGTCGCGCGCCATCCCGGCCTCGAATTCGTGGATGCCGTGGTGGTGGATCTCTGTGGCGCGTTGCGCGGCAAGCGGCTGCCCGTCGGCGAGGCGCACAAGCTGTTCGAAAGCGGGCTGCAGCTGCCGCATTCCATCTACCTGATGGATGCGCGCGGCGAGATGACCAATCCGTTCGGCCGCGGCTTCGGCGACGGCGATCCGGACGGCACGGCCTGGCCGCTGCCGGACACGATCCGCGCCGCATGGGGCGATGGCGCGCCGCGCGCGCAGATGTTTCTCACGCTTCGCGACGATGCCGGCGAGCCCGATCCCGCAGAGCCCATTTCGGCGCTGGAGCGGGTGCTGGATTCTTATCGCGATGCGAAGCTTACGCCGGTTTGCGCGCTGGAGCTGGAGTTCTATCTGATCGACCGCGCGCGCGCGGATGGCGGCGCGCCGCAGCCGCCGCTCGATCCACGAACGGGATCGCGCGAAAGCACCGCCTCGGTTTACGGCGTGGACGACCTCGACCGCTTCCAGGCGTTCCTGTCATCGCTGGCGCAAGCGGCGGAACAGGATGGCGTTCCGGTGAGCGCGACCAGCAAGGAATATGCGCCGGGGCAGTTCGAGGCGAACCTCAAGCATCAGGCCAATGCGCGGCACGCTGCCGATCATGCCGTGCTGCTGCGGCAGATCGTGAAGGCCGCCGCGCGCGCCAATGGGTTCGACGCCACGTTTATGGCCAAGCCCTACACCGATTGCGCCGGCAGCGGCTTGCACATTCATTTGAGTGTGCTCGACGCAAGCGGACGCAACCTTTTCGACAACGGTACGGTGGAAGGCTCCGAGGCGCTGCGCCACGCCATTGGCGGATTGCAGGCCGCCATGCCGGAATCCATGGCGCTGTTTGCGCCGAGCGTGAATTCCTATCGCAGATTCCAGCCGGATATGTTCGCGCCAGTGAACCGCCGCTGGGGCGTGAACAACCGTTCCGCCGGCATACGCATTCCGGCGGGACCGGCCGACGCACGCCGTGTGGAGCATCGCGTGGCCGGCGCCGATGCCAATGCCTATCTGGCGCTCGCCGCGGTGTTGGCGGGCGTGCAGCACGGGTTGGAGAAGCGGCTCGATCCGGGTCCTCCTGCTGTGGGCAACGTGTCGCGCGATCCGGATTTGTCGCTGCCTTTCACGATCGACGATGCGCTGCAGCATCTGGAGAAGGCCAGCATTCTGCCAAGGTATTTCGGCGACGAGACGCTCGCCCTCTACCGCGAAACCAAGCGCATCGAGGCGCAGCGTATCCGCCGCGCGATTCCGCCTGTCGAATACGAATGGTATCTTTAAGAGCGGCGGAGGCGAATTTCGGCGGCCGCGCCTTCACCCTGTTTACCTGAGATGTTCAGGGTGCCCCCCATGCGCCGGACGAGCGATCCGGCGATCGCAATGCCGAGTCCCGCGCCTGTTTCGCGGGCCGGCCGCTCAATGCTGGCAAATGGCTCACCCGCACGCGGGCTTTCTGCCGCCGGCAAGCCGAACACGTTGTCCTGAACCGAGATCGCAAAGGTATCGTCTTCGGTCCGAATCTGCACGCGTACCATTCCCCCGTCTCGTGTATGGTGGAGCGCGTTGACGAGCAGATTGTTCAACGCGCGATGTAGCGCCTGCTTGTCAGCGAGCACCTGAGCGAAATCGGGAAGCGAAAGGGAGAGACGGACTTTGCGCGAGAACGCGCGGCCACCTGCTTCTTCGGCCGCGTGCCGCACCAAATCCGATGCAGCGACCGGTGCAAGGGCGATTGGCTGCTTGCCGCTTTCCAGATTGGCAAATTCAAGAATTTCGTCGATGCGCGCGTGCAGCTTCTGTCCTGCTTCATGAATGTCGTGCGCATACTCTTCGTATTTCGGGTGGCCCGCTTTGCCGAACATTTCCTGCTCGATCATCTCCGAGAAGCCCATAATGGCGTTGAGCGGCGTGCGGAGCTCGTGGCTCATATGTGTAATGAATTCGGATTTGGAGCGCTGCGCTTCTGCTGCGCGGCGCTCCGCATCGGCGAGACGGATGAGCAGCTTCGCTTCCTCGCTGCGTTTGGCTTTCAGCAGCCGGCCGGCGGATGTGGGCCGCGTGCGCCGCTCGAATTCCCGCACGAACACAACCGCAAGCCCGGCGCCCGCGAAAGCCGGCCCAAGGATGAAAAAGAAATAGAGGGGCAGCGTGCCGTACCAGGCGCTGAGCGCGTCGCCTACTTCCACCGATGCGCCCGCCGTAACCGGCCATCGGGGCACGGGCGATAGCGCAATCAACCGTCGGCCGGAGGGAAGGTCCAGCGCGCGTATTTCGCTGTGTGCGCTGCCCGGCGCGAGCGCATCGGGTGCCGGCAGTTCGCGCCAGTTCCGCCCGATGGCCAATATTTGTCCGCCGTGCGCCGCCAGCAGATCGTCTTCCATGCTGGCCTGCGGAAACAGCTCGTGCGCCGCAAGCTGCACAATCACCGCGCGCCCGTTCTGCGGAAAGCCGAGCACGATGCTTGCGCCGCCATCGGCGGAAAGAACCATGCGCTGAGCGGTTATCGCAGAAAGGACGCGGGCGCCGAGGGGCAGCAAATCCTTCGGTGCGTGTTTCAATTCGAACAGCCGCCGGCCCGCCCCGTCGAACACCGCAATATTCTGCAGGGCCGGTCCGCCGGCCTCCGACAAGGCCGCTGACGTTTCAGTGTTGGGTTGGGCATTGGCGAATGCCGCTCCCAACGCGGCATAGCGATCGAGTGCGGCACTGAAATCCGAGGCGATCTCCTGGGCGCGGCGTGTTTCGATGAAGGCGGCCTGATCCAGCGCGTGGGCACGATCGCGGCGCATCTGAATCACCGCAGCGGAAACAAAGCTGCCGAAGATTAGAACGATCGAGATAACAACAGTCCAACGGACATGGCGTGTCACGCCTTTCATGGCGCAAGAGAAGGCGCGGCTTGCGCTTTGAGCAGGCATCAGGGCGATGGAATTCAATTCGCGCCCCCGCTGATTCGATTCGGTTACGATGATACGAACGTGCGCTTTGCTGTCGACGGCAAAACCACCCGGTCCGGCGATTCGTCACCAGAAAGGCCGGGCCGGATCGCGCATGCCCGGCTACTGAAGCATCTTGCTGATCACTTCGAACAGGTTCGAAGACAGGTTGGTCTGCTTGAGAGTCGTTTCCAGCTCTGCCTGCATCAGCGTCTGCCGCTTTTCGTCGTAGCGGCGCCAGTTCTCGAACGCCGCCGCCATGCGCGCTGCGACCATCGGATTGATGGAATCGAGCCCGCGGATGGTTTCCCCCACCAGCGAATAGCCCGACCCATCCGTTTCGTGAAAGCGCAGGTGATTGGCGGCGAAAACTCCCACCAACGCGCGCACGCGATTGGGGTTCTTCATGTCGAAAGCCGGGTGCTTCATCAGTGTGCGCACTTTTTGCAGCGTACCCGCGAGCGGTGAACTCGCCTGCAAACCCATCCATTTGTCGAGCACCAGCGGATCTTTGGCGAAGCGATCGTGGAAATCTGCAAACGCGCGGTCCTGCAGCGCGGAATCGATGCGGGTAAGCGCTGCAAGACCGGCGATCATGTCGGTCATGTTGGTGGCGCTGCGGTAATGGCGGTCCGCCAGCGCTGCTGCGGCTTCATCTTCTTCAGCCGTCAGGTAACGCAGACACACATTGCGCAGGCTGCGGCGGCCGGCCGAAGCGGCATCGGGCGTGAACGGCCCATCGGATTGCAGCTTGCTGTACAGCGCCTCGAAGGTTTCGCGGTGCTTTTCCGCAGCGCCTCGGATGAGTGCGGTGCGGGCATCGTGAATGGCTTCGGGATCGGCGGGACTCATTTTCAGTGCGAGCTCGCTTTCGCCCGGCGGCGCCAGCATTTCTGCGGCAAAGGCAGGATCTTCTTCCGCCCGCGCGAGAACATCCTCAACCGCATCGACGTAAACCGCATCGGCACGCGGTGCGATGCCCGATTTCGCCGTGTCCGCCATTTCCAGCAGCACGTCCGTTGCGAGTGCCTGGCCCGCCTCCCAGCGGTTGAAGGGATCGGCGTCGCGGCTCATCAGCGCCGCACGATCCGCCGCTTTCATCGGGACTTTGAAATGCACCGGTGCCGAGAAGCGGCGGCCGATCGAGAGCAGCGGTTCTTCCTCGACGTTGACGAAAGTGAAACGCTGCTCGGGTTGCGTGAGCTCGAGCACACGCTCGTTCGGCCCGATGGCATTCTCACCTTCAAGAGTCAGCGGCAGGGCACGTCCGCTTTCGCCGACAAAACCGAGGCGCACGGGAATGTGCATCGGAGTTTTCTGGGGCTGGCCTGGTGTGGGCGGAACAATCTGCTTCAATGTCAGCGCGAACTTTTTCGTGGCGGCATCGTAGCCGCCGCTCGCTTCGACAATGGGCGTGCCCGATTGCCGGTACCACAGGCGAAACTGGGAAAGATCCCGCCCGCAGGCATCCTCGAAGCACTTCACCCATGCTTCGATGGTCACGGCCTGCCCATCGTAGCGCTCGAAATAGAGATCGGTGGCCTTGCGATAGCCTTCGTCGCCAACCAGCGTATTCAGCATGCCGATGACTTCGGCGCCTTTCTCATAGACCGTTGCCGTGTAGAAATTGTCGATGGTTATGTAGCTTTGCGGCTGCACGGGATGGGCCAGCGGCCCGGCATCCTCCTGAAACTGCCGCATGCGCAGGAGCTTCACATCCTCGATGCGTTTCAAGCCGGCCGAGCGCATATCGGCGGAGAAGGTTGCGTCGCGGAAAACCGTGAGGCCTTCCTTGAGCGACAGCTGGAACCAGTCGCGGCAGGTGATGCGATCTCCCGTCCAATTGTGGAAGTATTCATGCGCCACCACACCCTCGATGCGGGCGTAATCGTCGTCCGTTGCCGTTTCCGGGGAAGCGAGCAGCACCTTGTCATTGAAGATATTAAGGCCCTTGTTTTCCATGGCGCCGAAATTGAAGGCGCTGACCGCCACGATCATGAAGATGTCGAGATCGTATTCGCGGCCGTATTTTTCCTCGTCCCATTTCATCGCGCGCTTGAGCGAATCCATGGCGTAGGTGGCGCGCGGCTCGTTGCCGTGCTCGACATAGATGCGCAACGTCACCTTGCGTCCACTCATGGTGACGAACTCGTCCTCGATATGCCCGAGATCGCCGGCCACCAGCGCGAACAGATAGCAGGGCTTGGGATAGGGATCGTTCCACAGCGCATAATGGCGGCCGTCCGGCAGATCGCCCGATTTCAGCAGATTGCCGTTCGACAGCAGCACCGGGTATTTCGCCTTATCGGCTTCGATCCGTGTGGTGAAAACGGCGAGGTTATCGGGCCGGTCGAGATAATACGTGATGCGGCGGAAGCCCTCCGCTTCGCATTGCGTGCAGAAGATGCCCTTTGAAACGTACAGGCCTTCCAGCGATGTGTTCGCCGCAGGCGAAATCTCGGTGAAGACGTCCAGCACGAATTCATCGGGGACGTTGTCGATGGTTAGCGTTTCGGCATCGGTGCGGTATCTGTCCGGCGCGACATCCTCATTGTCGATGCGCAGCGCGAGCAGCTTCAGTTGCTCCCCGTTCAGCACCAGCGGTACGGACTTCTCTCCGGTCCGCTTCACCGTCATTTTGGCGGCAACGCGGGTAGCGGCGGGATCGAGAACGAAATCGAGATCGACCGCGGAGATATGAAAATCTGGCGCACGGTAATCCTTTAGGCGGATGGTGCGCGGTTCGTCGGTTCGCATGGCTGGCCTGGTCGGTTTCGAGGGGGTGCCGGTATAACTCTCCGCGAAACGCCTGTCAGGTCATTTCATTGCGTGGCGCGTTGGGTTTCTGCAGGCCAGCCGCCGCAAGGCGCTCGGGGAGAACTCGCATGATCGTGCTTCGCTCTACATCGCTCAGCGAACCCCAGCGGGCAATCTCATCCAGCGCGCGGCCGCATCCGGTACACAAGCCGGAAGCTGCATCCATGATGCAAACCTTGATGCAGGGGCTTTCGATCATCCGCCGCGCCGAGTCGTGACGCGGCTCACGCCAGGGCGGCGATGCGGGCGGCCTTCTTCTCGCGAGCCATCTTTCGATGTTCTTTCTCTGCCCGTTCCGGTGCGCCGAACCGGCGCAACGCAAACTCCGTGAGATTGGGATTCTTTCGGATGTTTACCTTGGCAGCTTCGGGGAGCCTTTCCGCAGCTTTGAGCAGCTCGCGGCACCCCGCCTCATCGCCGTTCAGATACGCCTCATAAGCGCAGATCACAACAAATTCGAAATTATCGCTGTCCGGAATTTCCCTTGACGCCGCGGGACGCCGCTCGAGGCGAGGGCGCTCGGTCTTGCGCCGCTCCACCAGCGCGCGCGCATAGGCGTAAAGTTCAATGTCTTCAGCATGGGTCTCGAGGAGGCGTTCGAGAACGTCGGGATGGCCACCCAGAGCCGCGCGGGCGGCAGACCAGCTTGCCTCGCCCGGTGCGGCTGTGTTGCGCCAGGGCAAATCGACATCGGTCCAGCCATGCCCCGCCAACACGCGAATGTCGTCAGCCAGCGTATCCATCAGGAACACATGGTCGAACTGTTCGAGCCGTTGTTTGGCGACGGTCAATCGTTGGGGATCCCGCTGCCCCTGGTAGGTCAGCGTTGCGAGAAGGTAGTTTTTTTTCCAGTTCCTGCCGGATTCGGTTTGGAGAAAGCGGGCGAACTTTCTTCCACGTTCCTCCAGCGGCTCATGCTTGCCGGGCTTCTCAACCGCGAACTGCCATTGCGAGAACAGCCGGTCGATGGGCTCGCGCAGGATCGTAACGTACGTTACGCGATCGAAAAATTCCGCACTGCGCCCGAGCTGGTTTTCATTGGCAACCAATTGCCAGGCGTCCGAAGACAGAAAATATTGCTGCTCCTCCGGCGCCCATTTCCAGTATGCCAGCCGTTCTCCGGTGACAAGATTGATCGGATTCCCGTTGGCGTTCGGGATGAACAGCCGCAGGTTTTTCCGCGCCAATGTAACGAACGAGGAGCCCGCGCACTTGCTGATATGAAGAAAGTAGAGCATCGCCGGATTGCTGGCGCATACAGCCGGACGCTGTCAACAGGGGATTATTCGCGGGACAGATATTCTACTGCCGCAGCACGGACCTGGACACCCAGCCCTGTTTCTGCTCCGCCCCGCTGCCGATACGCACAAAGACCCAGTCGCCGCGACGCTCCAGTGTGGTTACCTGAACATTTCGCGCGAGTTTCACCACCACGGGCGCTCCGGTAGAGGGACTTTGGCGCAAATTTGCGACCCGCACGTCCACAAGCGCGTTCGGCTGTCCGGCGGCTGGCTGAGACTCAGCCGGAGGCGCTGCTGTTGGCGTTGCGGTAACGCCGCTCGAAAGGCCTGCCATCTGCAGCAGAGGTTGCAGATCGTTGTGAATCGACAGGTTGCGGGGCCAGACCTCCGCGACGACCGGTTGAACGCGCGGGAACAGCATGAAGGCGAAGCCGGCCAGGCACGCCACAATCGCAAAGTCGCGGAACAGCCGGCGGCGGAACATGACCCGGCGCTCGTCTGCATCCGCTTGCCATGAGGGCTTCCGCTCCTCCAGCACAATGGCGGCATGATCGACGCGCACCCGCTCCTGCTCGAGCGCGGCGTGAGCCTCCAGGGCTTCGATTTCGCGATGAGCAAGGCTCGCCTGCGCAGCCGCAAGCTCATGACGCAGCGCCTCCGAAACGTTCTTGGAATCGGCTAAAGCGGATTCGGCGCGCTTGAACCGCTCCTCTGCGGCAGTCAGTCGGGCCGCAACGGTTTCCTGCCACCTTGCCTCGGCGGCAGCGAGGCGGGGAGCCTCTTCCGAGCGCCACTTTTTTTCCGCATTGGCAAGAGCGGCATCTGCGTCGCGCTTCCACTTCTGGCGCGCCTTTTCGATTTCCGCGGCGACGCTGTGCAAGGAATCATCGGCGGTGGAACTGGCCTGCTCGGCGGCGCTTAGCGCATCGGCAAGGTCGCCTTCCCGAGCCGTCAGCGCGGTTTTCGCCGCCCTCAGCTCGTCGCGCAATTGCCGCAAGCTTTGTCTCGCTTCGGTTTTCTGCGCCTGCAAATCTGCCTGCGCTTGCGCGAGAGCGGCTTCCGCCTGTTGCAGCTGGGCTGCGGTCTCGGCGGCCGTTGATGCAAACTGCGCTTTCCACTGCGCTTCTGCCGCAGCCAGACGGGCTGCTTCTCCGGCCTTGAACGATTGCTGCGCTTTCGCCAGAGCGGCGTCCGTTTCCCTTTGCCAGCTCTCGCGCGCGGCTTCCGAATGGCCGGCCGATTGTTCGCGCAATTCGTCATAAGCAGTTTGGGCTTGCGCCAGTTCGGCGTCGCGTGCAGCCAAAGTGGCATGCGCTGCAGCGATCTGATGCTGGCAGACTTCAGCCTGCGCGCGCGCCTCCACGAGCGATGCTTCCGTCTGTTCCAGCCGCGCCGTGACCTCGCCGGCAGCTTTCGCCATCTGCTCTTTCCAGCGCGCTTCGGCGGCGGAGAGGCGCACGGCTTCGGCAGCTTTCCAGGCCTGTTCGGCTTTCTTCAAATTGGCAGCGGAGTCGCGCGACTGAACACGGGCCGCTTCGGCTTCGGCGCGCGCTTCCGCAAGGGCGCCTTCCGTCTGCTCGAGACGGGCGCTGACATCGCGGACGGCATTCGCCATCTGCTCTTTCCATCGTTGTTCGGCGGCTGCCAATCGGGCCGCTTCTGCGGCCTTCCAGCTTTGCTCGGCCTTTCTCAGATCGCCTGATGCGGCGCGAGATTGGGCGCGAGCGGCTTCCGCGGCAGCGCGGCTTTCGGCCAGCGCCGCTTCTGTCTGTTCCAGGCGCGCATTGAGTCCCGCGGCGGTTCTGGCGGATTGATCCTTCCACCGCGCTTCCGCCTCGGCCAGGCGCCTGCTCTCGGCTGCCTTCCAGGTCTGTTCGGCCTTTTTCAAGTCGGCAGTGAAATCGTGCGAATGAGTTTGAGCCAATTCGGCGGCCGCGCGTGCTTCCGCAAGTTCGGCGCGGCGCTTCGAAAGTTCGGCATGAGTGGCTGCGAGTTCATCGCGCAGGCGGCGCATTTCGGCCGTATCGTTCTTGGCCACTGCCACCTTGGCGCGAGCGAGCGCCGCTTCGGCCTCTTCAGCGCGTGTGTGGAGTTCGGCAACAACCTTCGCGGAGTGCTCGTTCCAGGCTGCTTCGGCCGCGGCCATGCGCGCCATTTCGGCGATCTTCCATTCCGCTTCCGCTTTGGCGAGCGCGGTTTGGGACTCCTGCTGCCAGCGTTTGCGCGCGTCCTCGAGCGACCTTTGCGCGCCAGCATCGGATTTGGAGCGCCGCGTGGCTTGCTCGGCTTCCCACTCGGTGCGGAGCCGTTCGAGATTGACGGTCGCTTCCGTCGCCGCGGCCGTGAGCTGCTCGCGCAGCTCGCGATCCCATGTTTCTTCCGCGGCTGAGAATTCCGCTTTCAACGATTGGTGCGAACGCTCTGCCTCTTCGGCGTTGCGGCGTGCGGTTGCGAGTTCGGTCTCGCGTGCGGCAAGCGAGGCTTTCGCCTTGGCGAGCTCGTCGCGCATGCGCTGCAGCTCCGCGTCCATAGACGAAGCGAAATCGAAGGAATTGCCAGGGCCGGCGCGGCCCGCAATTGGCATATCGATTACGGCGAGCGTTTCGCCATCGCCGCCATCCAGGCTGATGATGCGCAGCGCGAGCGTATGCGCCTCGTACAGATCGTTCGGCGGCAGGTATTCGAGATTGTCCAGTTCGTCCGGTGCAACGGACCACGAACGGTCGCCGTTGTTGCGGCCCTGGCTGAGCCGCGCTCCGTGCGCCAGCCGTTCGACGCGCAAGGAAAGGCCACGATAACGTTTGTACGGCGCCACCAGCGAAGCGAGATCGAGAGGAATGGGTTGACCGGCAGGTTCATTGTTGGCGCGGGCCCGTTCGGCGGCGCGGCTTCCACCGGCAGGACGTCTTGCAAATCCGCTGACACGCTGGGCCATGCGCACCGGTTCCGTCTTTGGCTGTTGTAGCAGCGCTAAAGTGTCCGGAGGGCATTTTCACCATCATAGGTAAAGCAATCGTTCGTAAAACGGCGTGTATAACCCTGGGCATTTTAAGAATAAGCGACGATCCACAGATGCTGTGTTAAGGTTTGTGCATGGGAGAAATAATTTGAACGGGATCTGCATCTGCCTTGCGATGTGTGCCGCAATGGTAGTTTGCGGTCCGGCGGCCGGAGCAATCGGCGTTGTGGGGCAGGCGGTGCAGAGATTGCATCTTTCGCCGCAGCAATTGCTGTCGCTTCGCGATGTGCTTGGCGGCGTCGAGCGCGGCGTCCGGGTGGAAGCCTCGGGGGAGGGCCTCTTCGTGCTTCGCGATCCCGTTTCGATGGCCTATGTGGGCGAGTTTTCCGTCGGCGTGAGTGCGGATGGCGCTCTGAAAATCGATCGCGTCAGCGGCCCTGCAACGCTCGATACGAGCCAGGTGCTGGTACTGCCAATCCGCTTAAACCCGAAATCGTGGGCGCAAATTCGCGCGGCTCTTGCCGGCTCGCAGGTTCTGGAAACCGATCCAGCCAATCCGCAGCCGCCCGCGCTACCGGAGAATCGCATCGCTGTGCTAAAATTAATTGACTCGAAAGCCAGCGGTCCGATCTCGCAAACCCGCGCGATCTTCTTGCGTGACGGCTCCGGAGTGATGTGGACAATTCACGCGCCTCAAACCTCAGGGGCAGGAACTCCGCCCGCGCCGATCCGGATTTCCGAGCGCTATTTTTCCGCCGTGAAAAGCGATGGCACGCATGCCTGGCGCGACAATGTTGTGGAAATCGCCTCCGGCGCAGCGCTGGTACTTTCAGAGCTGGAAGCGCATGCCTGTCCCGAGAGTGGCCCCTGCAACACGCGGAGGCCGGCCGCTGCTGCCGATGGATTTCACTTTATCCGCTGGCAGCATCAGCTGATTGCCGCCGTGCCGCCTTCGCTGCTCGCGCAACTGGCGCCGGCGCCCGCTCCGGACGAGGCAGCGCCGGTGGGAGCGGAACCGCCATCCCAAACTCCGGCGGCGCCCACGGGAAGTTTGCCACCGGCGGAAGGAGGCGATCTGCCGGCCGGCAATCCGCCGGAAAATGCCGCCGGTCATTGAGCGGCTTAACTGTCGCTTAAGTCTGCCGCCTTAACGTTGCCGCGCGGAAGGCGGAGTCTGCATCGTTTTATGGCCAAAGCTCAGTTTCATAAGGGCCAGCGGGTTTACGTATCACCTGTCGGAACCTGGGCGCTGATCGAGCGCGTCATTCCGCATTGGGCCAAGGGACTGGATGAGCCAATCCGCGTCTTTTACGACGTCGGTCTGGGCCGCGAGTTCGCTGCCGACGAGCTGCAGGCAGAACAGCCGATTGCCGGAAAGCTGAATGGCAAGGAGCATTGGCGCATCGTCCGCGCCCGGAACAAATGGCAGGCTTCGGAGGATTGCGCGCGCCATCCTGTTCCCGGCACGTATCCGGTGGTGGTAACTGGC
This sequence comes from Alphaproteobacteria bacterium, assembly GCA_025935155.1. Classification (GTDB taxonomy): domain Bacteria; phylum Pseudomonadota; class Alphaproteobacteria; order Micropepsales; family Micropepsaceae; genus Rhizomicrobium. Next base: position 2,604 of record JAICVV010000014.1, on the reverse strand, counting down.
GATTCCGAATGGGGTGGCTGGCGCGTGCCGGGGGCGGAATACGATCTCACGCCGGAAAAGATCGAACAGCAGGCGCGGCTCATCGCCAGCGCGCCGAAACTTGCCAGCGTCGCTACCGAGCTTATCGATTGGGCGCGCAATTCCGGCGAAGAAATCCCGGTTGGACTGGTGCAACTGGCGCATGACGCGCAGGATCTGCTGTCGGCCGTGGAAGACGATCGGTAATCGGAGCTACATCCGCCACCGCAGCCCAACGCCTACCATGGTGCCCTGATCGACATTGCGGGCGTAAAGTCCCCAGGCGCCGGAACGGTGGTACAGGCGTAACACCCAATCCAGATTGTCCGTGTGCGGAATCTGCATGGCGTATTCCGCGCTCACATAGTTGAGCCAGGGATGCGGCCTCCCCTCGATGGGCGGGGGATCGAAAGCGTAAGACGGACCCAGATAAACGGCCAGGGTTGTCGGCGTGGACCACGGGAAGCGGTTGAAGCTGACGCCCACGCCCAGCGAAAGCGTCTGATACGCGTCATGCGTGAAGTACTGCGTGGCCTGGCCTTCCAGCATCAGAGAAAAACCGCTCCCCAAATCCGCAAGTTTCCGGTTTGCGGCGAGGCCCGCCATGCCGCCGATGATGTGCAGGTGCCCGGTGGCGATCTGGGTGGTAATCGTATCGGTGGTCGGGCCGCCATAGAGCGACAAGGACCACTCATCCTGGGCCGCAGCCCCGCCGGCCGAAACCATCCATCCACACAGCAGGGCCAGAATCGCAGCGGGCCAGTTCATCGTTTCCTCTGCAAAATGCCGGCCCTGACGGAACACAAAACAGCGGTTTACGTTCACCGCATTGCATTCAAATAATAGAGGCGCTTCCGGATGACGGAAAAGGCCGGTGAAACCGCGCGCGAGAACGCGGAATATCGTTGCGAACGCTGCGAGCAGCTGGTGAAATTGCGCACGGGCGACCTCATACCGATCTGCCCGCACTGCGGTTTCGATACCTTCGATCTTTACAATCCACGCGTGCCGCAGCCGGACCTCGATCGGGATCAGGCGCGCGATGCGGCCGAGGGCCAGTTCGATCCCGGGCGTGCCTCGCGCCATTGACGGCGCAAGCCCGCTCCCGTAAGGGCGCGGCGTTCATCGATTCCCATATTATCGCTGGTGATGCATGCCGAAGCCGCGCGCCGACCTGAAGCCCAACACCTATGAATTCGAGACGGAGGCGCTGGTTTCGGCCAACGGATTTCGCGAATACGACGCGCGCTGGCTCTTCCCGCAGGAGATCAATCTGCTGGGCATGCAGGCGCTCGGCCTTGGGCTTGGCACCTATTTTCATGAACTCGGAATTAAGCCGCGTATCGCCACGGGGCACGATTACCGTTCCTATTCGCAATCTGTGCAGCAGGCGCTGATCTTGGGATTGATGAATGCCGGTTGCGAAGTGGTGGATGTCGTGCTCGCCACCACACCCATGTGTTACTTCGCGCAATTCGCGCTCGATTGTCCCGCGGTCGCAATGGTGACCGCCAGCCACAACGAAAACGGCTGGACCGGTGTTAAGATGGGCGCGTCCAAACCGCTCACCTTCGGGCCGGATGAAATGACACGGCTGAAAACCATTGTGCTTGGCGGCGAAAGCAAGCCGCGCGCCGGCGGCAGCTACACACGCGTGGAAAATTTCCGCGAGCAGTATCTGGAGGCGGTGACCGGCGGGCACAAACTCTCGCGGCCGATCAGGGTGGTGGCGGCTTGCGGCAACGGCACGGCAGCGATCGTTGCGCCGGAAGCCTTGAAGCGCATCGGTGCCGATGTGATCCCGATGGATACCGCGCTTGATTATACGTTCCCCAAATACAATCCCAATCCTGAAGACCTGCACATGCTTCATGCGATGGCAGATGCCGTGCGCGAACACGGCGCCGATCTCTGTCTTGGCTTCGACGGCGATGGCGACCGCTGCGGTGTGGTGGATGACGCTGGCGCGGAAATCTTCGCCGACAAGGTTGGGGTGTTGCTGGCCCGCGATTTATCGGCGCGGCAGCACAACGCGAAGTTCGTGGTGGATGTGAAATCCACCGGCCTGTTTGAAACCGATCCGGTCCTGAAAGAAAATGGGGTGCAGGTCGATTACTGGAAAACAGGCCACTCCTATATCAAGCGGCGCACAGCGGAATTGGGCGCGCTCGCCGGCTTTGAGAAGAGCGGGCACTATTTCTTCAATCCACCGTTCGGCCGCGGCTACGATGACGGTGTGGTCGCCGGCATCGCCGTGCTGGAAATGCTGGACCGCGCCGGCGGGAAGAAGATGTCTCAGCTGGTGGCGTCGTTGCCCAAAACCTGGGGCTCGCCAACCATGGCGCCCTATTGCCCCGACGATAAGAAATACGCTGTGGTCGAAGCGTTGACGCAGGAATACACAGACCTGCAGAAACGCGGCGAGAAAATCCTCGGCCAGAAGATTGCGCATCTGATCACCGTGAATGGGGTGCGTGTGGTGCTGGAAGATGGCACCTGGGGCCTGGTGCGCGCCTCGTCGAATAAACCTTCGCTGGTGGTGGTGGTGGAAAGCCCCGCGTCGGAAGCAAACATGCGGGCCATGTT
>JAICVV010000235.1 GCA_025935155.1 Alphaproteobacteria bacterium | reverse complement strand
GGTGCTCTCGCGGAGGCGGTAAATCTGCGTTAACCTTATTTGGCGAGAAGGGCTAAGCTAGAAGAGGGCGTATCGTGGTTTTCACCGGATCCGAGCGCAATGCGGCCGTGCGCTTGCCCACGGCCGACTCCACCACCGCACAGACCGATTTCCGCGAAATACCGGTCGTGTCTACGCTAAGCACACTGATCTTCGCGGTCATCCTTGGTGTGTTCTGGATCGGCGCTGCCACCATGTACGCGCTGGGTTACTTCGGCGGGTCAGCGGGAATTTGGGCGCTGCCGGTCAATCTGCTGGCGCTCCTGGCGATGGCCGTCCTTCTGCCACCGGCGCTGATCGTGGTGACCGCCTGGACTTTCACGCGCGGGCAGATCATGTCCGCCGCCACCGGCGCTTTGGTCGAGACGACGGAAAGATTGTTCTCCACAGATGAAACTGCAGCGCGCACGGCGGCGCGCCTCGGCCGCAGCGTGCGGCGTGAGTTGGACGCGCTGAACACCGGCATCGATGGCGCTTTCACCCGCCTGCGCGCGCTGGAATCGGTGTTGCAGACGCAGATCGCAGCGCTGGACGAGGCCTCCGCCCGCGCTGAAGTTCGCACCGGCGCGGTGGCCGACCGGCTTGGCTCGGAGCGCCAGCAACTCGATGCCCTGACGGCCGGAATAACGGAATCGGCAACACGCGCCACCGAACTTGTCGCCAGCAAGGCCGCGCAGTTGAAATCGCTGGTGGAGATGGCTGAAGGCGCCCTGAAAACCGCAGGCCAGAGTCTGGAAGTACAGGCTGGCACATTCCGCGCCGCAACGGAAGCTGCTGCGCAGGCACCGCATCAGGCTGCGGTGGAATTGGACAAGCAGGCAAAGCACATCGAATCGATTTCCGATGCCGCGGTTTCCCGTGCGGAATTCGTGCTGGGCCGTCACGAACGGCATCGTGTGGCGATGGCCGAGCAGCTTCAGCGCCTCCACGATCAGGGTCAGCTTGTCGAACACGCGCTGCTGAAACAATGCGCCGCGCTCGATCACGCCATCGGCGCGTTGAGCGGTCACGCGAAGCTGTTTGAAACCATGGCGGCGGAAACCGAGCGGCAGCTGGAAACGATCATGTCGGCGGGTTCAGCGCGGGCAACGGAGCTCGCCACGAATTTCGGCCGCGAGGCGGCGCATGTGAAAGAGATCAGCGAGAATTCCGGCGCGGCGCTGGCGAAACTGGTGGCGTCGCTGCACGATGCCGGAAGCGGCGCGCAGGCGCTGATCGGCGAAACGTCCGCACAAGCCAATGTCAGCGCCAAGGCACTCGTGGGCGAGGCGATGGCGGAGTGCCAGAATCTGGTGAAGACGGCAGCGGAACTCGCCAACCAGGCCAACATGATTAAGGCGGCGCTGGGCGGCACGGTCTCGGAAATCCATCAGCACCTGCTGTCGCTGCCTGCCATGGCGCAGCAGGAATCGGCGCGGATCCGCGAGATGGTGCGCAGCGAAACGGAGGAGATGCTGAACATTTCCGCCCGCACGATCTCCACCATTCATGCGCGGAGCTCTGGCCGGGTGGCACCGCGAACACCGGAAGCGGCGCCCGAACCGGAAGCCGAGCCGCAGAATGAAGGGCTGCTCGGTCTGGCGCGCAAACTGGCGCAGCGCCCGCGAAAGAAAGAGAAGGAAAAGGAGTCCGGCGAAGCAAAATCGTGGCAGATGAGCACGCTGCTCTCTGCAGTGGATTCCACGGGCGGCAAGCAGCAGGATATGAAGCCCGGTGCTGTGGCAGCGCTGGGTGCCCTGGAGGCAGCGCTGGCCGACATCGCTGTCGATCTCGACGCCATCGATGTGGGCGGTAGGCCCAGCGATGAAGACTGGCGGCGTTATCTCGCCGGTGATCGCACGGTGTTCGCCCGGCGCATTGCCGGCAACATCGACGAAACGGCCATCGCGCGGATTACGACCCTCAATCGCGAGAGTACGCGTTTTCGCGAGGCAGCGAATTCCTACATGGAAGAATTCGAAGCGTTGCTGGAGCGTGCGCGGCAAGGCGACAATGGCGGCCTGCTCGCCTCCACCATGTTGAGTGCAGATACCGGCAAGATCTATCTCGCCATCGCCTACGCGCTTGGGCGCCTGTCAAACTGAGCGCCTGAGCCGCGCTGCGTAAAACCCGTCCATGCCACCCTGTTCGGAGAGATGGCAGGGCAGCGTACGCAGATCGCCGTTTGCGATCAGTTCGCTCATGCAGAATAGCTCGGAAGACAAAATCGGATCGCGCCTGAATTCAGGGTGACGTTCGAGGAATGCCGCGACCTGCTCCGCACCCTCTTCCGGTTGCAACGAGCAGACTGCGAAAACCAGAACACCGCCATCCGCCACCATGTCCGCAGCAGCGTCGAGAAGTTCGCCCGCCGCGTTGGCGCAGGTGTTCACATCCGCAGCACTTTTGCTCCAGGGCAGATCGGGATGCCGGCGGATCGTTCCGGTGGCGCTGCACGGCGCATCGAGCAAGACGAACGGCGCGCGTTCCTTGGGAGCAAAATCCCGCAGATCGTCCTCGATCAGCTCCGCCTGAAGTCCGAGTCGTGCAAGGTTTTCGCGCAAGCGCCGCATCCGATTGGGCTCGCGTTCCACGGCAATAACCTGCGCGCCAGCAGCGGCGAGTTGCGCGCACTTGCCGCCCGGCGCGGCGCAGAGATCGATCACCATTTTTCCGGCAACATTGCCCAGCAGCCGCGCGGGGAGGCTCGCGGCGAAATCCTGTACCCACCAATTTCCCTCTGCGAAACCGGGAAGATCCTCGATGCGTCCGGCATTGCGGACGCGCACAATTCCACCGGGAAGCGACACGCCATCCGGCACGGCGCATGATGCGCCCTTTGCATGAATATCGAGTGGCGCCGGCGTTAAATGCGCGCGCGCTATCCCGTGCGCGATCTCTTCGCCATAGACATCGCACCAACGCGACCACAACCAATCGGGGGTGTTGAGGCGGGCGGCATCCTGCGCCGCAATTACCGCTTCGCCTTCGCGTGCAATCCGCCGCATCACGGCGTTGATCAGCGGCTTGAAATGCACGGCATTATCGTCATGCGCGGCGAGTTCGTTCGCGGCATCCACGGCCGCATGCGGGGGAACATTCAGGAACAGCAGCTCGCAGGCGCCCGCCAGAAGGATTTCGTAGGTCGATCCGGCCCGGTGCTGCGGCGGCATCTTGCTCACAAACCCATGCAGCAGCGCCTGCAATTGTCCGAACCGGCGCAACGTTTCAGTGGCAATGGCACGCGCGAAACGTGCGTCGCGCGGCTCCAATGTGGCGTTGCTGAGGGCCGTCTCGATGGCATCGTCGAGTGGACGCCGCTTTCGCAACACGTCACCGAGAATCGATTGAGCAGCAGCGCGCGCGGGGATGCCGGCAGCCGGAGGGCGCTGCTTCACCTCAGCCCCAGGGGCCAGGCTTTGGGGCCTGTCCCATGTCCGCCGCCATGGCCCTCAGGCGCGCAATCCGTTCTTCCGTCGAAGGATGACTCGCGAACAGGCTGGACAATCCACCGCTGTGCAGCGGATTGATGATGAACATGTGCGCGGTTGCCGGGTGCGTCTCAGCCTCAGGATTGTCGATCGCTTCCGCCGCGGACTCGATCTTCTGCAACGCAGAAGCAAGCCACAACGGTCGGCCGGACAGCAGCGCCCCCGAACGGTCCGCTTCGAATTCGCGGGCGCGGCTAACCGCCATCTGCACCAGCATTGCGGCGATGGGCGCCAGAATTGCAACGAGAATGCCGCCCAGCAGGCCCAGTGGGTTGTTGCGGCGATCTCCGCCGAAGAAGAACGCGAAGTTCGCCAGCATGCCGATGGCGCCGCCAAGCGTGGCCACGATGGTCATGGTCAGCGTGTCGCGGTTCTTCACGTGGCTCAATTCATGCGCCAGGACGCCCGCCAGTTCCTCGTTGCTGACGCGATTGAGCAGGCCGGTCATCACACACACCGCCGCATGCTCAGGGTTGCGCCCTGTGGCAAAGGCGTTCGGCTGATCGTTTTCGGCGATATACACCTTCGGCATCGGCAGGCCGTCGGCTTCTGCTAACCGCCGCACGATATGCACGAGATCGGGCGCGCTGTTTTCATCCACCTCGCGGGCGCCATACATCGAGAGCACCATTTTGTCAGAGTTCCAATAGGCGAACAGGTTGCTCCCTCCCGCAAACAGGAAGGCGATCACCATG
>JAICVV010000398.1 GCA_025935155.1 Alphaproteobacteria bacterium | reverse complement strand
GCGAAACTGGCGCCGCTCGCGAACGGCAACTGGAGCGTCGTGCAGCGCGGCGACGCGCAATCCGGCCGCATCAGGGTGCGGACGGACATGGTGAGCGCGTTTCGCGCGCGCGGCTGGCTTGAAGCGCAGGGCGATGCATTTGTGCTGAGCGATGCCGGCCGCAGCTGGACGATTGCCGAAGTGGCCGGCATGAACCTTTTCACGGCGCAGCATCAGCGCCTCGCCCATCGTATCGTTCACGACGAAGATGGCGATGAGCGCGTCGTCATGGCCAACGACGCGGAGTCGCCGCTTGGCTGGCTGAAAGCGCGCGGCAGCATCGATGCCGTGCAGTTCGAAGCGGGCGAGCGCCTGCGCCGCGATTACACTCTCGCGCAACTTGAGCCGCGCCTGTGCATCGACCTTTCAGCGCCGGTGGTGCTGGGCAGCGGCCCGGCAAAGGCGGGATTCATTTCGGATACCGCACTGGCGGCGAAGCAGCGCTTCGCGAAAGCGCTGTCGGCCGCCGGTCCCGGGTTGTCCGATCTGCTGTTCGATGTGTGTTGTGCGCTGAAAGGCCTGGAAGCGGCGGAGAGCGGGCGCAAATGGCCTCGGCGCTCCGGCAAGGTGGTATTGGGTTTGGCGCTCGATCGCCTCGCTGCCCATTACGGCATCGCCGCGCCTTCGCACTCTCGCCTGCGCAGCTGGTCCGCCGATTACCTGGTTGAAAATGTTCCGTGCAGCGACTCATAGCGAGCGGCGCATTGGCGGCAGGGCTGCATTCAGCTATCATCGGTGTGAAGAGCAGGAGAAGACCAATGCTCCGCATCCGCCAGATCATGACCGGTATGGCGATAGCTATTCCCATGATGATCGCTATTGTTTGCAACGCGGCCAGCGCCGGCGATCTGCGGGTCCTCCACAGCTTCAGCTACAGCGATGGTGAAAATCCTTCTCGCCCACTCAGAGATTCCTCTGGCGAACTTTACGGCACCACTAGTCAAGGCGGCCCCGACGGTTACGGAACGGTTTACAAACTGTCGCCGGACGGAAGCTATACCGTCCTATATGCCTTTACGGGTGACAAGGATGGCGGCGAACCTGTCGCCGGGTTGACGGGCGACAAGAACGGCAATTTCTACGGCGTTACGTATTACGGCGGCGGATCGTGCGATTGCGGAGTCATTTTCAAGATTGCGCCGGACGGCGCAGAGACGGTGCTGCACACTTTCGCCAAGAGCGAGGGCGCTCACCCCGAAACCGTGCTGGTGCAGGATAGCAAGGGCAATCTCTACGGGACGACCCACGAAGGAGGGGCAAACAATTTTGGCGTGATTTTCAAACTGAGCCGCAACGGCGCTTATACCGTGCTGCATGACTTCATGGGCGGAAGCGACGGCGCGATCCCATGGGATTTGCAGATGGACGAGGCTGGAACTCTTTACGGCGTCGCAAACTTTGGCGGGGCCAACCGCAGCGGCGTCCTTTTCAGCACCACGAAAGATGGCGGCTTTACCGTGCTGTACAATTTCCGCAAGCGCCAAGGGCGAAACCCCGATGCCGGCCCGATCGAGGATAGCGCAGGCAACCTCTATGGCACCACAATTCATGGCGGCAACAAATACTGCGACTGCGGCCTTGTTTACAGGCTCGCGCCAGACGGAACTTATACGGTGCTCAACGTCTTTGGCGGCGGCAACGGCGCGTATCCATGGGGCGGTCTCTACCTGAGCAAGTCTGGAAAGCTCTACGGCGTTACGCAATCTGGCGGAGCCGATAACTACAATTCCGGAACTGTTTTCGAACTGGCGCTCGACGGAAGCGAAACGATCCTTCACACCTTTACCGCCGGCGACGACGGGTACTTTCCGCAGACCGGATTAATCGACGGCGGCAATGGCTCCCTTGTCGGGGCAACCTGCTGCGGTGGCGCGAATTTCGGCGGCACGCTGTTTGCGATAGACCGGAAATAGATTCAAAATATCGCACCTGCGCAGCTGGTCTGCCGACTATCTGGAGGCGGCGCATGGCTGAAGCACACTTTACACGGCCTCCTCCGCGGCCCCGCGTGAAATACTTCAGGCACGCGGAGGCGCGTAGGTTCAGAGAGTCATGGAACGCTTCGCCGCGCGAAGAACGCAATGATGAGGCCGAACAGCAGCATGGCCGCCATGTTCTCCGCAAAACCCGCAGCGGTGAACTTTGGCAATCGATGATAGGCAGAAAGTGGCACTACAACGTAATTCATCACAAAGAAT
>JAICVV010000217.1 GCA_025935155.1 Alphaproteobacteria bacterium | reverse complement strand
TGCGGGCGCTGGGACTACATCTTCTCCACGATCAAAACCTTGCGGGCGCGCAGCGATTTCATTTTGCCGGATCGTGCGCAGGTGACGATGACCTCCCCCGCGCTCGCCGCATACAGCAAGCTGCTGATCAAGACGTGCCACCGGCGCGGCGCCCATGCCATGGGCGGCATGGCGGCGCAAATTCCGATCCGCAACGACCCAGACGCCAACGCTGCTGCTTTCGAAAAGGTGAAGGCGGACAAGGAACGTGAAGCGCGCGAAGGCCATGACGGCACCTGGGTTGCGCATCCCGGGCTTATTCCCATCGCCAAGGCGGCTTTCGATGCGCTGATGCCGGAAGCCAATCAGGTTTCGCGCCTGCGTGAAGACGTGAACGTTGCAGGTGCTGATCTTCTGCAGAAACCGGAAGGCACAATCACCGAAGCGGGCTTGCGCACCAACATCCGCGTCGGCATCCAGTACATCGCCGCGTGGCTCGCCGGAAACGGCTGCGTGCCGCTCTACAATCTGATGGAAGATGCCGCGACGGCGGAAATCTCCCGCACGCAGATATGGCAATGGCGCCATCACGGCGTGCAACTGGACAATGGCAAAACCGTCGACGGCGCACTGATCAGCGCGGCGATTGCGGAGGAAGTGGCCCAACTCAAACAGAGCGGCAGCGAATTGCCGGCGCTCGCCGACGCCACAGCGCTGTTTGAGCGGCTGTGCCTTGCGGAAGAGCTCGAACCGTTCCTCACCCTGCCCGCTTATGGGCGCCTGCTCGAAATTGAAAACGGCATTTCCAACAGGAGTTCGACGTGACCGATTTTTCCGATCTTATCCCTTCCGCGCCGCGCGGCCGCTTCGACGGCATCGAACGCCCGTATACCCTCCGGGATGTCGAACGGCTGCGCGGCTCGGTCCGCATTCAGCACACGCTGGCGGAGCGGAGCGCCAACAGGCTGTGGCAGCTGCTGCACTCGGAAGAATATGTGCCGGCGCTGGGCGCGCTCTCCGGCAATCAGGCAATGCAGATGGTGCGCGCCGGTTTGAAGGCGATCTACCTCTCGGGCTGGCAGGTGGCGGCGGACGCGAATAGCGCCGGCGCGATGTATCCGGATCAAAGCTTGTATCCGGCGAACTCCGGGCCGGAGCTCGCGCGCAAGATCAACCGGACGCTGCAACGCGCGGACCAGATCGAGCACAGCGAAGGCAAAAAAACGGTCGAAGACTGGTTCGTGCCGATTGTGGCCGATGCGGAAGCCGGCTTCGGCGGGCCGCTCAACACGTTCGAGATCATGAAGGCCTATATCGAAGCGGGGGCTGCCGGCGTGCATTTCGAAGACCAGCTCGCATCGGAAAAGAAGTGCGGCCACATGGGCGGCAAGGTGCTGATCCCCACGGCGGCGCATATCCGTAATCTGTGCGCGGCGCGGCTTGCGGCGGACGTCATGGGTGTGCCCACACTGGTGGTGGCGCGGACGGATGCGGAAGCCGCCAAGCTCATCACCTCGGACATCGACGAGCGCGACCACGACTTCATCCTGAAGCAGGAGCGCACGCCGGAAGGCTTCTTCCATGTCCGCAACGGCGTCGACGCCTGCATCGCGCGCGGACTCTCCTATGCTCCGTATGCGGATTTGCTCTGGTGGGAAACCTCCAGGCCCGATCTGAAAGATGCGCGGAAATTCGCCGAAGCCGTGCACGCCAAATATCCGGGCAAGCTGCTGGCCTACAACTGTTCGCCCTCGTTCAACTGGGAAGCCAATCTGTCGAAAGACACCATCGCCAGCTTCCAGCGCGAATTGGGGGCAATGGGGTACAAATTCCAGTTCGTTACCCTGGCCGGCTTCCACGTTCTTAATCACAGCATGTTCGAGCTGGCGCGCAATTATCGCGAGCGTGGCATGGCGGCGTACTCCGTGCTGCAGCAGGCGGAGTTCGAGAGCGAGAAATCCGGCTACAGCGCCACGCGCCACCAGCGCGAAGTCGGCACCGGCTATTTCGATGCGGTGTCGCTCGCCATTGGCGGCGGTACAAGTTCAACCACGGCGATGCACGGCTCCACGGAAGCCGAGCAGTTCAGCATCGCGGCAGCGTAAGGAGAGCACCGATGTCCCAGATGATTTCCGCTACCCACAACGGCAACTGCATTCCGGTAACGGCCGATGACGGCGCTTCCCTCGACAGCGTAAAGCTGACGGAGCAGTTACGCGATGCGCTGCAGGGTGTGGAGGACAGCATCGAAGAGCTGAACGCCGCGCTGCGGCACGCCATGGAAGCCGGCGCCACCGTCGAGTTGCGCCGCCGCAGCCGCGTCCATTCCGGCGATGGCTGCTGGGCCGACCAGATGGCGACCTTGGTGCTGCCGAAGGCGCAGCACTAGCGATGACGTTCTCAGACAGAAAATAAAACTCGTCATTGCCCGGTCGCGCGGAACACCGCGATCCGGGCAACTATCTTTGAACAGCAATTGGGTCGCCCGCATAAAGCGGGCGATGACCACGGAGGACGCGACTAATACGAGCAACAGCGCACGAGCTCACGGCAGTAACGGACACTGCTGCGAACCGAGGTGCTGGGCCAGTGCAGCCACCCGGCCCTGGTAATCGCTACGAAGACTGACGAAGCGCTCAACGGTTTCCGAGTCGATCTGGCGGATGGGATATCCGCAGCGCGCCAGCCTCTCGCCTATGGAGCGCAGCTGCTTTTCCGTCACCGGATGCTGTTCCTCAGACTTCAGGTTGAACAATTCGCAGATATGCGCGGCCATTCGTGAGCCCGAGCGATGCAGGAATACCGCCGCTCCGCAATCTTCCTCGGCGAGTACCACAATCAATGTCGCGGCATCCAATACTGCCTGCAACGCTGTAACCCAATCGATTTCCGATGCAACAGAGTGGAAGTAGACCAGCACGGGAAAAGACACGTGGCTATTCAACGTTGAGGCGGACCAGTCTGCCCAGCTGCGGAAGAAGCCTCCCAGCTCACTGCGCATGTCCAGTTCTGCAAACGTCTCGAGCAGGCCAAGCCCTGAGGGCGGCTTTCCAACGAGCCCGCTCAGCCTGAGGACGCTCGCCTCGCGTTCGTGCAGATTGCTCTGTATCTCCAGAATGAAGGTAATGGTAGCGGTGATCACGCCGAAACCGGAAAGCGCCTCAATCAGCAATATCCAGCGCGTGTACCCTTGCGGCTGGGCAGCGGCCGTTCCGATGGTAAGCAGATAGCTGCCAGAAACATAGATGGCCTGTCCGAAATCATGCAGCCGCGGTTTGAAAGATGCGGCGCTCGCGTGCAGTATCAGCGCAAAGCCGAGCAAAAGCAGCACCATCCAGCCGATGAAGGCGAGCGAAAACAGCACCGGGGCGAAGCTGTTCGATAGCCGTTGCTGTCCGCCGGACCTCCGGCGGGACATCCAGCGCCAGACCGGCAGCGTCACCTGCCGGACGCGACTCGCGACGCGCAACCGGCTGTTGGAAGGCCCCGGCACCAGGATGCTGTAAAACACGTCCGACAGGGTGACCGCCGCCAGCACAAAGCCGGCGATGAATTCGATGACTTTCCAGGCCATGCCGGGGCGCTCTCGGGCAAGACACGCGTGAGCTAAACGAATTCGCGCCGCAATCGTTTGCGGTCGATCTTGTCACGGTCGTTGCGCGGCAGCGGCTGGTTCTCGAAACGAACCCAATGCGGGGCCTTGTAGCGGGCGAGCCGCGCTTTCGCGAAGGCGATGAGTTCGGTTTCCAGTTCGGTGGAGGCGGAGAACTCATCCTTCAGCACGATTATGGCCAAGGGCTTTTCAAGCCCGTGCTCGTCTTTCCGGCCGATCACGCAGCACTCGCGCACGGCCTCGTGCTGCATCAGGCAGTTCTCCACCTCGTGCGGGCTGACGTAAATGCCACCGCTTTTTAAGAGATCGTCGCCGCGGCCCTCATAGTACCAGTAGCCGTCCGTATCCTGCCGGAACTTGTCGCCGCTGACGATCCAGCCGCCACGGAGATGTTCTTTCGATTTCTCGTAGGCCGCATGATAGTGCAGTGCGGCGCTGTCGCCCTTCAGCCACAAGGTACCCACATCGCCCTGCGCCACTTCGAGGCCATCATCGTCCACCAGTTTCGCTTCATAGCCCGGCACGAGCTTGCCCAGGCTGCCGGGACGAATGTCGCCCGGCCGGTTGCTGATATAGATGTGGAAACTTTCGGCGCTGCCGATGCCGTCGATAATGGGCACACCGAAAGCCGCATCCCAGCGGGTGTGCAGATCGCGCGGCAGCGGCTCGCCCGCGCTCCACATGAGACGGACACTGGAGATATCGCGCCGTTGTTCTTCGGGCGCCTGCAGCATCTTGTTGATCAGCGTCGGCACGCTGGTGAGAACGGTGGCGCGATGCTGCGCGATTTTCTCGAACAGCAGTTCGGGCGTGGGCGCCTCGCG
>JAICVV010000120.1 GCA_025935155.1 Alphaproteobacteria bacterium | reverse complement strand
GGGTATCCGTAAAGGCGAAGCCTGCCTTGCTGAAACCTTTGCCGGAGCAGGGCTGGGCGCCGTTGAGGTCGAACTCGGTGCCGCGAATGCAGAGCTTCGTGCCTCCGGTAACAATGGGCGGTTGTTTCCCTTTGCCGCGAGCGAAGAGATACACGCCATTGGTGTGCAGCGTTTCGCTGATCACCCGCGAACAAGCACCCGCGGGCGCTTCCCACCACCCGCGCGTGGCAATGCCCTTTTGGGCTTGCCGCCCAATCGCAATCCACACCGGCTGCTCGCTGCTGTTGCACACGGTATACCCAGCAGGAGAGCCCTTCTTCGTTGCCTGCAGTTCGAGGGCGGCGAAAAGCTCCGCCTCGTTTGCATCCGCCGGCAGTTTGGTGCGGCGGTGAAAATCTTCCAGCGCCTGATCGTGGGCGCGCTCTCCCGGCACGTTCACATGGTAGCCGAGGTCTTCCAGCAGGCGGTTCACGCCCGCATGCTTCGCATCCTTCAGTGTTCGAAGACTCGGCGATTCCTTGAAAGTCGTGGTCCACGTGGTGTGGCCGTGGCGGTCCAGAACGGCGAACGGCATCTTGTAAAATTCGTTGCTCGGGCAACCGCGCACCGGCAGCTTCGTGCGCTGGGTAAAGTTCGTATCGCGGGCGCAAATCTGCACGTTGCCGCCCCAGGCCCGCATCGGCCCAGAGTGAGCCCGCGAAGTTCGCGCATAGAGAAAATAGGCGGGCGCCCTAAGCAGTTCTGAGATTGGCGTGGCGCAGTCGCCCGGCACGATCCGCAGCCAGCCTGTCGTGTCAAGCTCCTTTTTTGTGGCGGAACCGACCGCCACATAAAGGATGTAGCTGGTCTGATTGCAGAGCTTCAGCGATGCCTGCGCCGGCGGAGCACCGCACAGCACGAAAGCGAGCGCACAAGCCGCTTGTAGCAATCTGCGAAAGGTCATTCCGCGGTGATCATGGTTCCAGCGCCGTGCTCGGTGAAGAGCTCCAGCAGGATAACGTGCGGGATGCGGCCATTCAGGATGACAGCGGCATCCACGCCACCTTCCACCGCCTCTATGGCCGTTTCGATCTTCGGAATCATTCCTCCAGAAATGGTGCCGTTGGCAATCAGCGCGCGGGCCTCCGGCACACTGAGCCGCCGGATGCGCTTGCCGTCATTGTCTAGTACACCTTCCACATCGGTCAGCAGCATCAGCCGTGTTGCCTTCATCGCGCCGGCGACCGCACCCGCAACCGTATCGGCATTGATGTTGTAGGTTTCACCCTTCCGCCCCACACCGATGGGGGCCACGACCGGAATAAGCGCCGAATCGATAATGGTTCGAAGCACTTCGGCGTTCACGGCTTCGGGCTCCCCGACAAAGCCAAGATCGACGGCTTTGCTCAGCAGTGTATGCGGATCGAGCTTGATGCGTTCGAGCTTGCGGGCAATGACGAGATTGCCATCCTTGCCGGAAATGCCGACGGCGCGGCCGCCGGCGGCATTGATGCCGCTTACGATCTGCTTGTTTATGGAGCCGGTGAGCACCATCTCCACCACATCGATCGCGGCCGCATCTGTTACCCGCAACCCGTCCACGAAATTCGACGGGATCGACAGGCGCTTCAGCATCGAGCCGATCTGCGGGCCTCCGCCATGCACCACGATGGGGCCGATGCCCGTCTGCTTCATCAATACGATGTCCTGGGCAAAGTGTTGGGGAACGCCGCCCTCCATGGCGTGACCGCCATATTTCACAACGATAGTTTTGCCGTCGTATTTCAGGATGTTCGGCAATGCTTCAACCAGCACACGCGCAGTCGAGCGCCAGCGGGCCAGCGTGCGCAAGTTGGTGTCCAAATTGCCGGCGTCGTCCTGCAGCGCCATCCAGAATCCTTGGGTTCTCGGACTTATAGACCAAGGTTCCCGATCCCGCCACCAGCCCTGGCTTGGAGCATGGCCGCAGAGGGCGCCCTCTATATCAACTCGCGTTCAGCCGTTTTCGGGCGGCCGCCAAACTCACGGCGGTGGCGTCGATATCTTTCCACGGATCGCTTCCGCGCAGGAGCTTTGCGGCATTGGGAATGCTGAACTGCGCCGGGTCGAGACCAGGTTTCAGCTTGCTCCATTGCAGCGGCATGGAAATCGTGGCGCCGGGGCGCGCCCGCGGCGACCAGGGCGCCACGGCCGTTGCGGTACGTGCGTTGCGGAGGAAATCGAGAAAGATTTTCCCGCCTCGCACCTTTTTGGACATGTTGGTGGTATAGCGGTCAGGCGCTCCCTGCTCGATTTGCAGGCACACGTCACGCGCGAATTCCTTGGCTTGCGTCCAGGTGAGCGGCTTCTTCGGTGCGCCCTTGATCGCGACCACCACGTGAATGCCTTTACCTCCCGTCGTCTTCACGAAAGGCGTGAAGCCGAGATGCTGCAATTGCGCGCGCATGTCCTTCGCAGAGGCAATCACCGCATCAAACGGCACATCCGGCGCCGGATCGAGATCGAAGGTGAGGCGCTCCGGCATATCGGGCTCGCCCGGTTTGGCGCCCCAGGGATGCAGCTCCAAGACGGCGACCTGCCCCAGCGCGACCAGGCCGTCTTCAGTGTCGATCGAGAAATACGGTTTGCTTTCGCCGGTAACCCGAATGGGTTTTGCATAAGCTTGCAGGCCGGGCACGACATGACGCTGAAAGAACTGCTCGCCACCTATGCCGTCCGGTCCACGCACAATCGAAAGCGGCCGGCCCGCGATGTGCGGCAGGATGCGCGACGCTGCCATTTCGTAATAGCGGACGAGTTCACCTTTGGTGACGGCCGGTGAATCGTTTGTGGCAGGCCACAATTCTTTGTCCGGATTGCTGATGGCCACGCCGCGCACGATGAGGCCTTTATGGCCGCTCACCACACCTTTTTTGCCTGCCACCACCGTTTTTGCTGCAGGCGTGCTTGCGTTCGCCTTCTGCATGGATGTGCTGTGATTGTTATTCGACTCTGCCGCCGCCGGTTGCGGTTCGAGCACCACGTTTTTGGCGGGTTTATCTTCCCGTAGGCCTTTGTAGCTGGCCTGCCGCAGTATTCCGGCCGAGGTTATGGCGCCGAATTCCACTTCCGCAACCAGTTTCGGCTCGACCCAGTGAAGATCGCGTGCGCGCGGAATTTCGCCGGCATTCGCAAATGCCGGCTGCGCAATTTCCAGCGGCCTTAATTTGCGCAGCAACTCGCCGGCAGATTTCACGTTGTACCCGGTTCCAATGCGGCCCATATACAGGAACTTGCCGTCCCGATAGGCGCCAGCCAGCAGCGATCGCAGATTGTTGGCGTCGCCCCTCCAGCCGCCGATCACCACCTCCTGGCCGCCGCGGCATTTGGCTTTGGTCCAGTCGTTGCCGCGGCCGGATTTGTACGGCTGATCGGCGCGCTTGGAGATTACACCCTCCAATCCCGTGCGGCAGGCAGCTTCGAGCATCTCCTTACCGGAGGATTTATAGTGCTCGACATAACGGATGCGCGATAAAGGCGGCAGTTTTTTGCTCAGCAGCTGCTCAAGCAGCGTTTTTCGCTCGATAAGCGGCAGCCCGCGCAGATCGTGGCCCGCGAGGAAAAGCAGATCGAACGCGAAATCGACGAGCCCCGCAGTCTCTTTGTCCGACAGCGCCGATTGCAGGTCGCTAAAGTTGCTAATGCCGCGCGCATCGAGCGCTGCGATTTCGCCGTCGATAATGCAATCCGGCAAGGATCGCGCTTCGGCGATAATCTCAGGAAACCTGTGCGACCAGTCGAGCTTCTTGCGGGTAAGCAGCACTGCGCGCTTCTTTTCCACGCGCAGCTGCATGCGATAACCGTCGAATTTGATTTCATGGACCCAAAGTGGGCCACCCGCCGGCAGATCCACCATGCGCGCGAGTTCCGGCTCCACGAATTGCGGCATGACCGCGCGCGGGGCGTTCAGCGCTTCTTGAGTTTTTTTTTAGCTGCGGGTTTCGGCTTTACGAGCGCTTTGCGCCGTGCCGGCTTTTTCGCGCGCTCAGAGGCGGCGCGTGACTTGGGGGCAGATTCCGGCTCCGTCTGGCTGCGATTTGAATGCCACACGTTTCGCGAGCGGCTGGCAATTTCTTCGAGGGTTCGTCCGGTTTTCACGGAGGTCGTTTCAGAAGCAAGCGCGTCGGCATCACCGGGCTTCGCATACTCATCGTTTTCTTTGATGAGAAGCCAATTGTGCCGAGGGGTGCGGCGAAATCCCTGCTCGCGATCGCGCAAGCGGATGAGAGCCCAACCGCCATGCATGCGCTTGCCATCGAAGCAAACCTTCAGATTGCCGCGCGCAAGATCGCGCTCCGGATCGCCGGTAGATTGCGGGCGCCAGGTGCCCTGATCCCAGAGCTGCACCGTGCCGCCGCCGTATTCGCCTTTCGGGATTGTTCCTTCAAAGGTCCCGTAATCGAGCGGGTGATCCTCCACCTCGACGGCCAGGCGGCGTGTGCCGGGATCGAGCGACGGCACTTTCGTCACCGCCCAGGATTTGTAAACGCCGTCAAGCTCCAGCCGCAGATCGAAATGCAGCCGCGTCGCCGCGTGCCGCTGGATAACGAAGCGGCGTTTCTTTCCCACGCTTTTGCCGACTCGGCCGGGCGGCTCCGGCGTCACGCCAAAATCGCGCTTCCGGTTATAAAGAGTGAGGCGCGAGCCCGGCATCCTTCGTCAGAATCTTCCCAGCAGGACCAGAACGATAATGACGATCAGCACCACGCCCAACAGCCCGCTCGGATAGTAGCCCCAGCCGCGGCTATAGGGCCACGCTGGCCATGAGCCGAGCAGAAGCAGAATAAGGATGATGATAAGGATGGTGCCGAGCATGAATTTCCCCGTTTCGAAATGGCGGGAAGGAAACTTTTGACAAGATAAGAAGTTCCGATGCTGCGCGCCAGAGCAGGCGCAGCCACGCTGATTAGCGGAAGTGATGCCGTTCTTCGCTTCCGGAAGGCGTTAGGCGGGGATGAGTGCGGCGGCGGCCGGCATTGGCGTTGTTCGCCTCGGCACCTTCGTCAGCAAGAAGCTTGTCGTTGGCAGACATATCATACCCGGCCAACGCAGTGAGGAAGCGATCGCCCCAATAACGGACGTCGTTCTCCATCAACGCCTGATACAGTTTGCGGTGGCGGTCGATACGTTCGGTCAGCGGCATTTCCAGCGCGCGGCGTATGGCGGCTCCCGCCGCTTCGGGATCGTAGGGATTGACGATCAGGGCGCTTTCAAATTCCGCAGCTGCACCCGCAAAACGCGACAGTATCAGCACACCCGGATCGGCCAGGTCCTGTGCTGCCACGTATTCTTTGGCTACGAGGTTCATGCCGTCGCGCAGGGGCGTTACCAGCCCGACACGCGCCAGCCGATAAAGCCCCGCCAATGCGGTGCGGGTGTAGGGACGGTTGATGTAGCGCAGCGGGGTCCAGGATACATCGCCATAGGTGCCATTGATGCGTCCCGCAGCTGTATCGATCTCCCGCTCCATCTGTGCGTACTCGTCGATGGCCGATCGGCTCTTCGGCGTGACCTGGGCGAACGTCACGCGTCCGTGCCACTGCGGATTGGCCATCAGAAATCGCTCGTATGCGTCCAGCTTGAGTGTGATTCCCTTGGTATAATCGAGCCGGTCCACGCCCAGCATCAGTGCACCTGGTGTGCTGTTCCGCACCGATTGGATAAAGCTGGAACGTACCGCGCGCCGGGCCCGGCGCGTGAACTCGCGCGTCTCGATGCCCACCGGGAATGAACCCACCCGCATGGTCCGATCGTCCAGGCCGATCCGGCGCGGGATATGTGCCGGCATTCCGCACTCGCTGGCGAGATAGCGCGCGAAATTCTGCGAATCGCCGTCCGTCTGGAAGCCGACAAGGTCGTAATGCAGCAGCGCCGGTATCAGCCGCTCATGATTGGGCATAGCCGTGAGAATTTCCGGCGGTGGCATCGGAATATGCAGAAAAAAACCGATCCTGTTGTGCCGTCCACGTTGCCGCAGCGCCTTGGCAAGCGGCAGCAGGTGGTAATCGTGCACCCAGATCAGGTCATCCGGCTCAAGCACTTTGTCCAGTTCAGCCGCGAAATGTTCGTTGACTCGAAGATAGCCCGTGAGATCTCGGCGGGTGAATTCCGCAAGGTCCAGCCGGTAGTGCAGAATGGGCCACAATACCCGGTTGGCGAAGCCGTTATAATATTCCTCGTAGTCTTCTTCGCTGAGATCGGTGACGATGTAGGTGACGCCGCCCGCAACAACGGTGCGGGTTTGGATTTCTCCTTCCGGCTTCACGTCGCCGCTCCAGCCCAGCCAGACACAGTCGTGCCGCTTCAGTGTGGCTTTTAGCGCGACCTCCAGACCACCCGCATGAACGCCGCGGTCGGGATCCGGAACCGCTACTCGGTTGGAAATGATGAAAACCCGTGCCAACCTAGCCTCCTGAACCCCGACTCTGGCACGCTCTTCGGGGCCCGAATACCGTTCGGAGCCCGAACACCTCGCCCGGCAATAGAAAAACGCCGGATTCCTGCCGAAGTTCCTGAACGCACTTTGCAAATGTGTAGAAACTTTGCGGAACTCTGGAT
>JAICVV010000464.1 GCA_025935155.1 Alphaproteobacteria bacterium | reverse complement strand
AGAATGCGTTCGCGGAGAGCTTCATCGGCCGGCTGCGCGATGAGTGCCTAAACGAGACCGTCTTCACCTCGCTGCGGCATGCGCGGGCCGTGTTGGCGAGCTGGCAGCGCGACTACAACGAGGTTCGGCCGCACTCGGCATTAACAGGATGCGGAAAAAGCCCTTCCCCGACGCGGCGCCGATTTGATTCTCTACCGCTGTCAGCAGCGGAGGCGGCGGGAGCATGCGTGGGACGGATCGGCAAACGGGCAAGCTGTTCAGCTACGCGAGCCCGGACAGCCTGGTGCCGCACGATCATCCGCTGCGCGCGATCCGTCTGCTGGTGAACGCCGCGCTGGATCGTCTGTCGGCCGACTTCGCGGCGATCTACGCGCCCACCGGCCGGCCCTCCATCGCCCCGGAGAAGCTGCTGCGTGCGCTGCTGCTGCAAGCCTTCTTCTCGGTCCGCTCCGAGCGGCAACTGATGGAGCAGATCAGCTACAACATGCTGTTCCGCTGGTTCGTCGGGCTGGCGATGGACGCACCGGTGTGGGACGTGACGGTGTTCACCAAAAACCGCGACCGGCTGCTCGAGGGCGACATCGCCTGCCGCTTCCTGACGGCGATCCTGGAAGATCCGCAGGTCAAGCCGCTGCTCTCGACGGAGCACTTCTCGGTGGACGGCACGCTAATCGAGGCCTGGGCGTCCATGAAAAGCTTCCGCCCGAAGGACGGCAGTGGCGAGCCACCGGGTCCGGGCCGCAACGCCGAGCGCGACTTTCGCGGCGAGAAGCGCAGCAACGCGACGCACGCCTCGACCACCGACCCCGATGCGCGGCTGTTCCGCAAGGCGGCCGGGCAGTCCTCGCGGCTGTGTCACATGGGCCATGTGCGCATGGAGAACCGCAATGGCCTGGTGGTGGATGCGATGACCACCACCGCCACGGGCACCGCCGAACGCGAGGCGGCAACCGCAATGGCGCAAGCCATTCCCGGCGCCGGGCGCGTCACGCTGGGCGCGGACAAGGCTTACGATACCGCCGATTTCGTCGCCGAGATGCGCCGCCTCGGCGTCACCCCGCACGTCGCGCAGAACACGAACGGCCGCCGCTCCGCCATTGATGGGCGCACGACACGCCATGCCGGCTATCAGGCCAGCTTGCGGATGCGCAAGCGGATCGAGGAAGTGTTCGGCTGGATCAAGACCGTCGGCAATCTGCGCAAAACTCGGCACCGTGGCACAGCCAGGGTCGGCTGGATGTTCACCTTCACGGCCGCCGCCTACAACCTGGTGCGGCTGCCAAAGCTGCTAGCCGAATCGTGAGCCAACGCCGGGACTCTGTCCGTCGCCATGAGTTCCGGCCCCGAACAGCCCAAAACGCCATAACAGCACCGGCCAGAGGCATCAACTCCACCTCGCCACGCTCGGAAAAACCACCATTCACCGGATTTTCCGCAGCCTGCTAGGGACACGACCCATTTCCAAGGCGTTTGCGGACTGATACGGACTCCGGCTGATTGACTCGCGAGTTGAAGGATT
>JAICVV010000085.1 GCA_025935155.1 Alphaproteobacteria bacterium | reverse complement strand
GTCGGCAGCCGCATGAACGGGGGCACGGAACAACCGCGTGCTGTGAGCGAATATCTGGTGGAACGGATGATCGCGGGCGGCGCGGACAAGCTCTGCTTTGTGATCGGCTCCGGAAAATCCGATATTCTGGAGTATTACGGCGCCGGTTACCGCAACGCGTCCATTGCGTATGTTGTACAGCCGCAGGCCGGCGGTCTGTGTGACGCGATCTTCCGCGCTTGCCCCTTCATCGCGCCGGATGAACCGTTGATCGTCGGTTTGCCGGATACGGTATGGTTTCCGGAGGATGCGCTGGCAGGGTTGCCGGACAGCGGATTGTCATTTCTCCTGTTTCCGGTCGAAGAGCCGCAATACTTCGATTCCGTGGTGGTAGATCGCACCGGCCGCGTGCAGGAGATTCAGGTCAAGCAGCCGAATGCCGCGTCGCCATGGATTTGGGGCGCCTTCAAAATGCCCGGCTACATTCTCTCCGAACTGAAACGGCTGTGGCTCGCGCGGGACCGGCGCGACGAGTACATCGGCACGCTTGTGAACGCATGGCTGGAACAAGGCGGTGAGGCAATCGGCACGAAGGGCGGCAGCGCCTATGTCGATGTTGGCACGTTGAACGGCTATCGCGCCGCCATGTCGCTGTTGCAATCGCAACCGCCGGTTGCGCAGCAACCCCCGTCTGGCGGCCGCGGCATCGCACATGCGAGTTTCGCATGACCGGCCTTTCGCAGGAGCAGATTCGCGCCCAGGTCGAAGAGCTGGGGCCGTGGTTTCACAATCTCGATCTGAATGGCGTGGCCACCGCGCCGGAGCACTTCCTTGGCGATTATCCCGCCGTCAAATGGCGCCGCTTCAGCACGGCGCTGCCGCAGGATTTGCATGGAAAGAGCGTGCTCGATATCGGCTGTAACGCCGGCTTCTACTCCATGGAAATGAAGCGGCGCGGTGCCACGCGGGTGCTCGGTATCGATAGCGATGAAGACTATCTGCGGCAGGCGCGGTTTGCGGCGAAAGTAAACGGGTTCGATATCGAGTTCCGGAATTTGTCCGTCTACGACGTGGGGGCGCTGAGTGAGAAATTCGATATCGTTATCTTTATGGGTGTGCTCTACCATCTGCGCCACCCCCTGCTCGCGCTGGATCTGATCCGCGAACACGCGGTGCGCGAACTGCTGGTGTTCCAGTCGATGCAACGCGGCAGCGCCGATGCCGGTGCCTTCGCCGACGACTACGATTTCTGGGACGGGGACGCGTTCGACCGGCCAGAATTTCCCAAGCTGCACTTCATCGAGCATCGCTATGCGGGCGACCCAACGAATTGGTGGGTTCCGAACCGCGCCTGCGCGGAAGCCATGCTTCGCAGCGCCGGCTTTGAGATCTCAGCGCATCCCGAGGACGAGGTGTACCTCTGCAAGCCCGTTGAACCGCCAGCAGGGTTTGGTGCCGTCTATCCTGCTGGGAGAGTACGCGCATGATCGAAGCGGCGATGATCTGGAACGAGCCCAACAACAAATCGCATTGGGACCCGGAGATCGACCCTGATTGGTCGCGCTTTGCCGGGATGTGCAACCTTGCGAGCCAGGCGATCGCTGCGGAGAATCCCCGGCTTACCCGCGTGCTCGGCGGAATGTCGCCAATCGACTCCGTATTCGTAAAGACTCTCGCAGCCAAGAATGTGCTCGAGCATATCGATGTCGTCGCCGTGCATGGTTTTCCGCTCGACTGGAATTTGTGGCCGCTCGATGCATGGCCGGCGAAGCTCGATGAAATACGCGCTGTCACCGGCTTGCCCATCTGGGTGACGGAAGTTGGCGTCTCCAGTTTCGGCGCCGAAGAAGTACAGGCGTGGGGATTGGAACGCACTGCCGAATTGCTGGGTGGGAGAACGCCCCGCATTCACTGGTATAGCCTGTATGACCTGCCACAGGCCTGGGGTGCCACAACGCGCCACAAGGAAGCGGAAGGTTCGTCGTACTACCGGCATTTTTACATGGGCATCCTGCGCGAGGACGGCACGCCCAAACAGGCGCTTCCGGTTTTCGCGGATCTGACGCCCACACTCGGCCTTTGCCAGTGGTTTCATTTCGAAGACCCGCGTCTGGATGAGGCGGTGCACTGGATGCGGCGCCTGGGCGTGCGGTATTTGCGGACGGGACTTTCGTGGGCCGACAGCTTTCGCCCCAACGCGCTCGCCTGGTTCGACCGGCAGATAGAGGCGCTGGCGGAATTCGACGTGACGCTCACCTTCTGCTTCACGCCCGAACATCGCGGGATTGCGCCGCACCACACCAGCGCACCGCTGGTGCCCGAGGAATTTGCCGAATTTTGCGCGCAGATGGTGCGCCGCTACGCGCACCTGTGCGCGCCCGCAGAAAGGCCGCTCGCCGCGGCAGGTTGAGGCCGAGATGCCGATTGCGAGAACGGGGCGCGCAGCACATTTTCTCCGGCAGATTGCCGATCCAGCGCGCGCTGCAATTGACGCGCGCGATGTTGCTGTCGTTGTCGCGCACCCTGATGACGAAACCATCGGCTGTGGTGCATTGCTGGCACGGCTGAACGACGCTCGCGTGATCGTGGTAACCGATGGCGCGCCGAAGAACCTGCAAGATGCGCGCTGGCACGGTTTTGCCTCTGCCGAGGAGTATGCGGAAGCAAGAAGCGATGAGTTCCTCGCTGCGCTTCAGATTGCCGGCATAACGGACGGCCGGATCGTCCAACTGGGCAATCCGGATCAGGAAGCGGCGCACCGGCTGCCGCAACTCGTTTCACGGCTGGGGGAACTGTTTCGCCGTCTCGGAATTCGAATCGCGCTCACGCATGCCTACGAGGGCGGCCATCCCGATCACGATGCCACGGCATATGGCGTGCACCGAGCGGCTCGACAATGCCCGCATCCGGTCGGCATCGTCGAAATCCCCCTTTATCGCGCGGAAGGGGACAGGGCCGTGCAGCAATCCTTTGCTCCTGTTGCAGGACATGAAGCAACTGTCGTCACGCTCACGTCCGCGGAGCGCGCACTGAAGCAGCAGATGATCGCGGCGCATGCCACACAACAACATGTCCTCGCCGGATTTTCTTTGGAGCGGGAGCAGTTCCGGATGGCACCCGATTATGACTTTTCCCTGCTGCCAAATGGCGGCTGCGTGCTTTACGATCGTGAAGAGTGGGGAATCGACAGCGGGCGCTGGCTTCAGTGTGTGCAGGCGGCCTTGGCGGAGGAGCGATCCGCGGCATGCGCCTGAACGTTCTTCACGTCGCCTATCCGCTGGCGCCGGTGGCAGCGGAGACGTCCGGCGGGGCCGAGCAGGTTTTGCTGCAAATCGATCGCGCGCTAATGAAGCGCGGGCACAAATCGTACGTGGTAGCATGCGCCGGCTCGCGCGTCGCAGGACGGCTGATCGTGGCGGCGCCTTTTCGATTGCGCTTGGATGAAAAGGCAAAGCGGGAGGCGCAGGCGGCGCATGATGCCGTAATCCGGACGGCCTTGCGGCGTTTTCCTGTCGATCTGGTGCACATGCACGGAATCGATTTCCACGCTTACCTGCCGCCTGCAGGCGTGCCGACGCTCGTCAGCCTGCATCTGCCGCTCAGCTGGTACCCTCCGGACGCGCTGGCCTGCAACAGGCCCGGCACATGGCTGCATTGCGTATCGCAGGCCCAGCACAGGACCGCGCCGCTCGGCGCTGACCTTTTGGCGCCCATCGAAAACGGCGTGGATGTCGAGAGCTTCGTATTGCGGCGAAAGCGCAACTTCGCGCTGTTCCTCGGCCGCATCTGCCCCGAGAAGGGCGTCCACCTCGCAATCGAAGCAGCGGAACGCGCGGGGCTGCCGCTGCTGATTGCGGGGCAGGTGTTCGAGTATCCCGAGCACCGCGATTACTTCGAGCATGCGGTCGCGCCGAAATTATCCCGCAGCTGCCGATTTATCGGGGCGGCTGGACCTTCTGCCAAACGCCGGCTGCTGGCGCAGGCGCAATGCGTGCTGATCCCCTCGCTTGCAGAGGAGACAAGTTCGCTGGTCGCGCGCGAGGCGCTCGCCGCAGGAACGCCAGTGGTTGCGTTCCGGCGTGGCGCCCTGGCGGAAACCATCGAGCACGGCAGGACGGGTTTTCTGGTCGAGGATGCTGCTGAAATGGCCAGTGCGATTTCGCATGCATCGTCCATCGATCCGGAATTTTGCCGTGCAGAAGCGCGACGCCGCTTCCCGCTCTCCCGGACCATCGACAAGTATTTCACGCTCTATCGTTCTCTCACGCGCATTGCTGCACCACCGGTGTTCGCATGACCGGCTCGCGAACAGAGATCATCCGCGACCCTGCGCATCTGGCGGCTCTTGTGCCGGAATGGCGTGACCTGTGGCATCGGTCGGAAATCGCAACGCCGTTCCAATCGCCGGACTGGTTGCTGCCGTGGTGGGATACGTTTGCGCCCGGCGAACTCCGATGCATCGCAGTGTATGCCGGTGAGCGGCTGATTGCGCTCGCTCCGCTTTATCGCGAGTCAGGTGTTTGCGGGCCGCGCCTTCTTGCCGTTGGTGTTTCGATAAGCGATTACCTCGATATCCTCATAGACCCTGCACATTCTGACAGTGTGAGCGCGCTCGCGAGCGCCATTGAAGAGATGGAGGACATCGAAGCTGTCGAATGGAACGAAATGCAGCCGGATGCCGGAGCACTTCGCCTGCCTCCCCCATCCGGCTGGGACGTACGCCGCACGGCCGCCAGCCCCTGCCCCGTTGTTGCGTTGCCGGAAGATCGGGAGCAGCTGCGAAATGTTATCTCGCCATCGCGCTGGCGGCATTTGCGCACGGCACAAAACCGCGCAGCGCGTTGCGGCGAGACTGTCATTCTTCAAGGCGACGTGGATAATTCGGCCGCGCTGCTGAACGAGCTGGTACGGCTTCACAGAGCTTCCAGTCGCAAGCGCGACGACGACGTGTTTTCGGATCCGCGGGTGGCGGAGTTTCATGCGGCTGCCCTGCCGCAGCTTGCGAGGCTAGGGCTCGTCCGGCTGTACGCGCTTAGCATCGATGGGCATATCGCGGCGGTTTACTACGGGTTTCAGCATCGCGATCGCGCTTATGCCTATCAGTGCGGCTACGATCCCGCTTTCGCGTTCCAGAGCCCGGGAGCGCTTTTGATCGCCCATGCCATGAAGCAGGCCATTCGCGAGGGCGCACGCGAGTTTCATTTCCTTCGCGGTAACGAACCGTACAAATACGAATGGGGCGCGAGAGATCGCATGAATATTTGCTATCGGCTGCTCCGCTATCGGGAACATCGCGCTCATGGCTAACGGCGCCACATCCAGCGCATTGGCCGCGCCACTTCTCGCCTGCGCCGAGGGGCGCATGCCACCCAATGTCGCGCTGATGCATTTGCTTGCGGCCGCGCCAGACGTAACGGCGGCCCGTTGTGCGCTGGATGCAGAGGAACGGCGCGCCAGAAGCTCGTGTGCGCGGCAGCGAATTCAAGATGTCCGGCACCTCTGGAAGGACGGCGCAAAAGCCTTTCGGTTGGTGAAGGAGATTACGGGTACCGCATCGCACCGGACCAGCGCGCTTTGGGCGGAGAGCTTCGACGAAGCAGCAGCGATTTCTCCGGAAGCTGCCGTAGCCCTGTACAGCCTCGGCGATCCTTCCCTGTTGGCTGCCGCTACAAGCGAGCTGGCGATGCAGCTGCGCACCTGGCAGCTGTTGCAGCCTGATTTTTGCGTGCTGGATATTGGCTGCGGGTTTGGACGGGTAAGCGGCGCCATCGCTCCGCATGTCGGCCGCGCTATCGCGCTCGAAGTCTCGGAGCGCATGGCGCAGCTTGCACAGACAGCCCTGCGCGAACATGACAACACTCTGGTCATCCGCTCCAGCGGTAACGACCTCTTTTTCCTGCGCGACACCAGCTTCGATCTTGTTTTGGCGATCGACAGCTTCCCATATCTGGTCGATAGCGGTGTCGCTGAATCGCATATCGCCGGTGCAGCGCGCGTTCTCAAACCCGCCGGACGTCTGCTGATCATGAACTATTCGTACCGTGGCGATCTGAACCTCGACCGCAGCGATATTGCGCAATTCGCGGAACGTTATGGTTTCGCCATCGAGCGGAACGGAACATCCGATCTGTCCCTCTGGGACGGACGGGCTTTTCTGCTGCGGCGGCGCTGAAAGGAGATTTCCAATGGCCCGCGCCTTCCTGATCGTTCTCGATTCCGTCGGTATCGGTTCGGCGCCCGACGCCGCGCGCTACGGCGACGAAGGCTCAAATACGGTAGGTCACATCGCGGAAGCCTGCGCCAGTCACAATGCGGACCGGGCCGGTGTTCGTGAGGGCATGTTGAGATTGCCCAATTTGGCCCAGTTCGGTTTCGGCGAGGCCTGCCGGCTCGCATCTGGCAACGTTCCACCTGGCCTGGAATTGAACGGAAAACCGGAAGGCCGTTTCGCCTGCGCCGCGGAGGTCTCCGCGGGCAAGGACACGCCCTCAGGGCATTGGGAAATTGCCGGCACGCCAGTCACAGAAGACTGGCATTATTTCCCGGACGAAATTCCGGCATTCCCGCCGGAGCTTATCCGCGAACTCTGCGCGCAGGCCGGGCTGTCCGGTATACTGGGCGATTGCCACGCCTCGGGAACGGAGATTATCGCGCGACTGGGTGAACAGCACATACGCACCGGTAAACCGATCTGCTACACCTCCGCCGATAGCGTGTTCCAGATTGCCGCGCATGAAGAGCGTTTCGGGCTCGAGCGCCTCTATGAAATCTGCAGCATTGCGCGCGCGCTGCTCGATCCGCTGCGCGTGGGGCGCGTGATCGCCCGGCCTTTCATCGGCAGGTGCGCCGCCGATTTCATCCGTACCTCGAACCGGCGTGACTATACCATGCCTCCGCCGGATAATACGATTCTCTCGCTCGCCGGACGGGCTGGACGCGCTATCGCTTCCATCGGCAAGATCGCGGATATTTTCGCCCACGTCAGCACCGGCCGCGCCGTCAAGGTGCACGATAATTCCGATGCAATGAATCGTTTAATCGAATCGGCAGTGAATTTGCCGGACGGCGGGCTCGCCTTTGCAAACCTCAACGATTTCGACACGCTATTCGGGCACCGGCGCGATGTGGTGGGCTATGCGAGGGCGCTGGAGGCATTCGACGCGCGACTCCCGGATCTTAAAGCCAAACTAAAGCGCGACGACCTGGTCATTATCACCGCCGATCACGGCTGCGATCCCACCTGGCGCGGCACCGATCACACGCGCGAATTCATTCCGATTGTCGCGTTTGGCGGCAGCGGCAAGGTTCCTACCGGCAGCTCCGGCGTGCGGCACACGTTCAGCGACATTGGAGCTACTGTGCTGAAGCATCTTGGGCTCGGGCGTTCTGGCGCCCTGCCGCTCTGGGAGTAAGCGGAGCGTTACTCCTCTTCGTCATCTTGCTCGCCGTCCTCGTCCGCATTGCTCCGGTCTATGAATTTGTGAAAACGGCTGGTCTTACCGGACGCGGTTTTATCCTGAAACAGGAAGGCGAGATCGGAATCGTCGAACTTCTCGAAGAATTCGTCCCACGAGATTTTCTCCAGGCCCTCGTCTGGCGGATTGAAGTCCAGCCGGAGAATTCCCGCTTCACCGTCCTGCTCGGTGTCTTTCACCGTGGCGGGATGTCCGCCGCGTGCCTCCGCCCATTTGCGGATTTTGCCGT
>JAICVV010000416.1 GCA_025935155.1 Alphaproteobacteria bacterium | reverse complement strand
CTTGCACTGCTCGCATTCGCCGCAAAAGATGGTGAAGGGGACCACAATGCGGTCGCCCTTCTTCAGCTTGCCCTTCACGCCGCTACCCACTTCCACCACTTCCCCCATGGTTTCGTGACCCATGATGTCGCCGGGCAGCATCGCCGGGATAAGATTGTCGAACAGATGCAGGTCGGAGCCGCAGATGGCGCAGCTGGTGACCTTTACGATCGCGTCCCGCGCATCCTGGATTTCCGGATCAGTGACGGTATCGCAGCGAATGTCTTCCTTGCCATGCCAAACGAGCGCTTTCATTCGGGTACAACTCCTCCGCGGGTCAACATGTCAAAGCGCGGCGGCGAAGGCGGTTCCAGCGAATCCGAAATTGTCATGGGCCAGGCGACGAACTGAAGAAACCTGCCCGAAAGCCAACTATTCGCTGAGCTGGATCGACATTTCCGCGGCGCTGGCACGATAGTACCTGCGCTCGCGCCAGACGATAAACAATCCAGAGGCCACGACGATGGCTGCGCCAAGCAGTATGAGGGGTTGAGGAACTTCGCCGAGCAGGAAAAAGCCAAGCGCCACGGCCCACACCATTGCGACATAATCGAAGGGCGCCAGCAGCGACGGTTCTGCATAGCGGTAGCTGAAGGTCATGCAGAGCTGGCCAATTCCGCCGAGCAACCCGGACAGCACCAGCAACCCGAGCGCCGGCCAGGACGGCGTTTTCCAGTTCCACAGCATGGCGGCGCCGCTTACAACCGCGCAGGTGAGCATAAAGTAAAAGACGATCGCCTCCCCGCGCTCTGTGGTGCTCATCTGCCGGATGAAAATCACCACGATGGACGACAGCGCCGCGCCCATCAGCGCCAGCGCCGCGCCGCTGGAAAACCCCTCCCGCACCAGATGCAGCACGCCGCCATGCGGCTCGATCATCAGCAGCACGCCGCCGAACCCTACCATTACTGCAGCCCAGCGATACGGGCCCACGCGTTCGTGCAGAAACAACACGGCCAGGATCACAGCGAAGATCGGCGCCACAAAACTGAATCCCGTAATATCCGCCAATGGCAGGCGCGCAAGCGCCGCAAAATTAAGGAACATCGAGGCGGTGCCGGCGATGGAACGCAGAATGTGGAACAGCGGCCGCTCTGTTTTGATCGCCGCGAGCGAACCGACATTCCAGGCCGAAAGAATCGCCACCGGCACCAGCGCAAAGGAGGTGCGAAAGAAAACGATTTCGCTGACAGGGTAATCGCCGGCCAGCTTGATGATCGCATACATCAGCGAGAAGCTGAGCGTGGCCCCGAGCTTCAGTGCAATGCCGGTGGAGGATTGCCGCATCGGGCAATGAAATCCCTGAGTCGGCCCGATACTATCCCATTGTGCCGATGAGCGAGGGCCGGAATTTGCGCAACGCAGTAAAATCAATTTCGGGGAGTAAACCCGCACAAGCTTTTCCGAATGCATGTGCCGATGGCGCCGGTCGGGGCGCACCGGCATGTCTCTCCGCCCCTCGGAACGATTCGGAGACGGGAACTGAACGCCGCCATCAGACCGGCAGCGGCGCATTCCGTTTGATCCATTTGAGGACGATGGACGAGGAAATCGAGGTGACGCTCGGCAACTCAAGCAGCTGGCGCAAGGTGAGATCGGACAATTCGTCGATGTCGCGAACGGCCGCCTCGAGCACGAAATCGTGGCTGCCGGAAACCGCGGCGCACGACACGATGTGAGGATTGCGCGCGATCGCGCGGAGGAAGCCCCTCCGGTCGGTTTCGGTCCGCTGGTTGGTGGAAACCATGATCACCGCCGCGATCGACAGGTCGACCTGGCGCTCATCCACCACCGCCCGGTAGCCCAGGATGACTCCCGCTTCCTCCAGCGACTTCACCCGGCGCAGGCACGACGTTTCCGACATCCCGATGCGGCGGGCAAGTTCCGACCCCGGCACCCGTCCTTCCGCCTGTAGCACGCGCAGAATGCGGCAATCCGCGTCTGACATTCGCATGGTGAATTCCCCCGTTCGTTTCCGCCTACCTT
>JAICVV010000028.1 GCA_025935155.1 Alphaproteobacteria bacterium | reverse complement strand
GGCGGCCCGCCGCTGCAGGGCAGCGCGGAGACGCAATGGTCGGAAGATTTCGGCGATCTCCACCTTTACGGAGTGCTTGTTACCTGCCGTAGCGTTGTGATCGGCCCTGAAGGCGTGCCGAATTTCACCTCACGCATTCCCACGATCCATGTGGATGAGCAGTGCCATAGCGATACGCCAGATTGGACATTTACCAACAGCTACTGGATTTCGCCCAAGGACGGCTTCACCTGGCGCTCCATCCAGCACGTGAGCCCGAAACTCGATCCGCTGGAAATTGAACTTCTCCGTCCGCCCTCGAAGTAGCGATTACCCTCCAGCGTCACCGCCCGCTTTAGCCGCTCCGCCAGGGCTACGGCGCGCCTCATGTATTCCTTGCCACGCCGAAGCTTTAGCGTAGGCGGGTGCGGGCGACCCAATTTTCTCAATCAAATGGGTCGCCTGTATGTCGTGGAAGCTGGCTTGTAAGCTGGCGGTGCGGTCGTAGCGCGCTGGGTCGCTGTGCGGGTGCTTCTCTCGAACCATCGAGCACGTGTCCGGGTTGGCGCGCGGCCGCATCCTTGAGTCCAGTCCGGACAGTCAGGAGGGCCGCGGCATCATGTGCCGCGAGCCCGCATACAGGCGAGGACCTTCTCATGACAACACTCTGCGTTGCGGGGATCGACGTGTCCAAAGCCCGCTTGGACGTTTTTGTTCTGCCGCAGCGTATCTCCGGCACATTCAACAATGGCTGTGAAGGCATTGCAGCGCTGACGGGCCATCTGAAGCAGCACAATGTCGTGCGCGTCGTGCTTGAGGCTACCGGCGGATTGGAGTTCCCCGCCGCCCGTGCCCTGTGCGATGCCGGGCTTTCCGTTACACGAGTCCAGCCCGGCCGAGTTCGCGGCTTCCGCCGATTTGTCGGCAAGCGCGCCAAGACCGATACAATCGACGCCGAACTCATCGCACGATTTGCTCTGGCCATGCCCCAGGACGATCCACGCCAATCGGTGCCCAGCGAACGGGCCGAGGCGATTCGCAGCCTTTCTGCGCGCCGGCGCCAATTGGTGGATTTGCTCGTGCAGGAGAAAACCCGGCTGCGCATGACGCGCGACAGCTTTGTGCTGGATAGCCTCAAGGCCGTCATTGCCGCTCTCAACGCCGAACGCGATCGTGTCGAAGCAGCCCTCTCCAAAGCCATTGCTGCGGATGAAGGATTGGCAGAAAAAGCGGATCTCCTGCGCTCCATTCCCGGTGTCGGCCCAGTTGTGGCCAGCGTTCTCATCACCGATCTGCCCGAGCTTGGAACCCTGAACCGGCATCAGGCCGCAAGTCTTGCCGGCGTTGCTCCACACCCGCAGCGCAGTGGCACCTCACAGCGCGGCGATCACATCGGTGGCGGTCGCGCCTGTGTGCGCACCGCCCTCTACATGGCCGCCGTCGCAGCTATTCGATGCAATCCCTCCTTCAGAGTCTTCTACAAGCGCCTCACCAATGACGGTAAGCCAAACAAACTGGCTATCATCGCCGTCGCCAGGAAACTCATCGTCCTCGCCAATGCCATCGTCAAAAGCGGTCATCCATGGAACCCTGCTGCAGCTCTTGACTGACAACACAGTCACCCGGACAAGCCGGGCGACGACAAATAAGGGTTATGATTCAAACTGATATTGGCAACCTTGCGCGATGCGGCCCTCGCGAGTATAGCCGCCAAACCCGCGCCCTTCGTCTATCGGTTAGGACTCAAGATTTTCAATCTTGCAAGAGGGGTTCGACTCCCCTAGGGCGCGCCATCTCCCAATCGAAATCAACTGGCCCAAATTCATGCACCGTTGCGTGTTTCGCGCGGCCCCTCAGCTTTATCCGGATTCAATTGAACCACGGCTATCCCTTCCAGCCGCTTCGTTTCATGTATAGGTCAACTACGGCGTGGTCCAAATTATCCAACGGATGCGCCTTGCAATAGTTGTCTAGCCAAAGGAACACAGCGTCCGGACTTGTTGACGCCCCGTTCGCTTTCCAAAATTCCACAAAGTGACCCAGAGAGAGTCCATCGAGAAGGCCGATAACGAATCTCTCATTTGGCAGCGAGCGGGCTTCGGCGCGCCCCGTCACCCACTGCCCACAATCCACCTGCCACATGGTGCTGACTGAGTGTGGTTCGGCTGCCTGAAGCGGCATAGCCCACAGCAACGCTGCGACGAACGGAATCGTCCTTCTCATCTCCACGCTCCATCCAATATGCGACGAAGCTGCTCAATCGCAGCAGCCGCCCTTGGGCAAACGTATTTATAGGCTTTCACTTCATAACGTGCGCCGGGTTGTGTGATCGCGCGGAACGCCGCCGCGAGCAGGAGAAGTTCGTCCTGTTCGCCGCGTTGCAGTGAAAAACGAATGCCATAATGATCTTGCTTCGCATTGTGCTGTTCTAACCAAGCGGCTACGGCGCGACTCTCAGGAACGCCGCCTCTCAATGTCACGCTGACGGCTTGCTCATCGACTACCTCAACGTAAATTTCACAGAACCAAAGGAACAGCTGCCCTCTGGCGTCGTAATCTCCTTCGCCGCGGCCATCGACAGCAAAGAAACTTTCCTTGTCCAAATTCTTGACGCGCTTATCGACAAAACCGTCATACGCATCAAAGAAGATGCGCTTCAGTTCGTTTGTGGTGGCGACAGGCATGGGCGAGTCCTTTCCGAGATGCCCGATAGTCGCCCCGGCGCATTACCAATCGGTTGACCCCTGGCTGAATCTTAGGTGGGGCAATCGGCTGGAAAGCACTGGAAACATTGGAATGCGAAATAGCCCCACGCAACGCTAACCCATTGACTCGCCCCGCTTGGTCAACTCCCCTAGGGCGCGCCACTCCCCAAAGGCGCGCCATTGACTTTGTCGGCGCCGTCCATTCCGTTAGGTGCGGCTATACGGGAGGGGGGCTATATGTGTGAAGTTCACCGTCATTTCAGTTTCAATCGCCGCCAGCTTGGCGCGCTGTTCGCCGGCGCGGGCGGCCTGGCGCTCCTTCCGCTTCGCGCGCGCGCCGCGGACATCGAAGCGCTGGCGCTCACCTGCATCGACTATCGTCTGGTCGACGATGGCGTGAAGTTCTTCAACAGCATTCATCTGACGAAGGAGTACGATCAGGTGGCGCTGGCAGGCGCGTCGCTTGCCGCCGTGTCGCCGAAATTTCCGTCGTCCAACGCCGCGGTGTGGGACCATGTTGTCATCGCCAAGCAGCTGCATCACATCAAGAAGGTGATCTTCCTCGATCATCGCGATTGCGGCGCTTACAGGGTGGCATTCGGCAAGGACTTCGCCGCGGCCGGCGAGGCAGAGGCCGCGCAGCACAAGGGCGTCATGCAGCAGGCGAAAGCGATGCTGGCGCAGAAGCATCCCGATCTCGGCTGCGAAGGTTATCTGATGGCGCTGAACGGCACGGCCGAGAAGCTGATCTGACACCTCGCGTTGGCTGACAAGATGAAGAGGGCGGTAACGCTGCCGCCCTGCTTCAGTCCATCATGCGCTATCGGTGCGGCGGTGGAGGCGGTCCACTGTCATCGTTGGGGGGTGGACCACTTTCATCGTTCGGCGGCGGCCCGCTCATCTCGTTCGGCGGTGGTCCGCCCTGATCGTTCGGCCCGGCGCCCTGCTGCATCATCTGCTGTTCCTTGGCGCAACGCCTGGGATGGCGTTCGCACCAATGCGGGCCGCGCGGCCGTGGACCCGGCCCGTAGGCTGCAGGCGGTCCCGATCCAGCGCCGCCGGACGCGCCGTAGTCCTCGCCACCGGCTGGCGGAGGGCCAGCCTCCTCTCCAGCGCCGGGCGGGGGACCGGATTCCGGCGGCGGCGGTGGCCCATAGGCGCCGTGCGGCGGGGGCGGCGGAGGTGGCGGCCCGTAACCCGGACCATATGGCCCGTTCGGGTAATATACGCAGGCGGACAGCAGCAGGGCCGATCCCAGGACCGCTGCCGGAGCAAGCCAGTGACGCATGGAAATCCTCATTGGCAGAGAGATGCCCTCCAGAGTTCCAACGTTCTAAGGGTTTTTTGGTGGCAATTGAAGCGGGTGACGAAAACGTCATGCCGATGTCATTGCGGGCCTTGACCGGCTTGCACGCGCAAGGCTCAGGATACCGGCATGACAACGCGCGAAGATTGTCTGGCAATGGATACAAAAGACCCGCTTGCTTTCACGCGGGCACGCTTTCGCATTCCGGACGGCGTCATTTATCTCGACGGAAATTCACTGGGCGCCTTGCCGGTGACAACCTCCGCGCGGATCGACGATGTGATTGCGCGCGAATGGGGCGGCGATCTCATCCGCAGCTGGAACAAGGCGGACTGGATCGGCTTGCCGGCGCGCGTTGGCAGGCGCATCGCGCCGCTGATCGGGGCGGGCGAGGACGAGGCGATCGCCGCAGATTCCACATCGGTGAATCTGTTCAAGCTGGCGGCGGCGGCGCTGAAGCACCAGGCGCCGCGGCGCGTGATCCTCACCGAGTGCGAGAACTTCCCGACCGATCTCTATGTGCTGCAAGGTCTGGGAGGGTTGCTTGGCAGCGCGGTTGAGTTGCGCACGGTTTCGCGGAATGGACTGATCCATGCGTTAACCGAAGATGTGGCGCTGGTCGCGCTCACCCATACCGATTACAAGACGGGCGAAATCCATGACATGGCGGCCATCAATACCGCGGCGCACAAGATTGGCGCGCTCACGCTCTGGGATTTGAGCCACAGCGCCGGGGCCATGGAGCTGGCGCTCAATCGCGACGGCGCCGATCTCGCCATCGGCTGCGGCTACAAATATCTGAACGGCGGCCCCGGCGCTCCGGCTTATCTGTTCGTCGCGCGTCGTTTGCAGGACAAACTGGTGCAACCTCTCAGCGGCTGGATGGGCCATGCCGCGCCGTTCGACTTTTCGGACCGCTATCGCCCCGCAAACGGCACGCTGCGCTTTCTTTCCGGCACGCCGGTGGTGCTTGGGATGGCCGCGCTTGAAGAAGGGCTGAAGACGTTCGACGGCATTTCGATGCGCGAGGTGGAGGCGAAAGCGGGCGCGCTCGGCGGTTTGTTTCTTTGTTTGACGGAAGAGCAGTGCGGCGATGCGGGATTCGTCATCGCCTGTCCGCGCGATTCCGCGAAACGTGGCAGCCAGGTGTGCCTGCGGCATTCTGAAGGTTATCCCATCATGCAGGCGCTGATCACCGAGGGCGTGATCGGCGATTTCCGCGCGCCCGACACGCTGCGCTTCGGCTTCGCCCCGCTCTACACACGCTATGTGGACGTATTCGATGCCGTTGCGAAGCTCAGCGAAATCATCCGGCATGAACGTTGGCGCGAAGATCGCTTCCGCATCCGCGCCGCCGTGACCTAGTCTAAAGCTTCACCATGATGTGGCGGGGGACGGTGTAGTCTTCCAGCGCGTACATGCTGAGGTCCTTGCCGTAGCCGGATTGCTTCAGGCCTCCGTGCGGCATTTCGTTGGCCAGCATGAAGTGGCAGTTGATCCAGGTGCAGCCGTAGCGCAGCCGGGCCGCCGCCTGCATCCCGCGGGAGATGTTGCTCGTCCACACAGACGAGGCGAGGCCGTAATCGGAATCGTTGGCCCAGGCGATGGCCTGCTCCACATCCGAAAAACGGGTGACGGAAATCACCGGCCCAAAGACTTCACGCCGCAGGATTTCATCGGCCTGTTCTGCACCCGCCACGATGGTGGGCTGGTAATAGAAGCCGCCGCCCTGCGGCTGCGCGCCGCCGGTTGCGATCTCGATGTGCCTCGCCGCTCTGGCGCGATCGACAAAGCCGGAGACGCGCTCGCGCTGGCGCTCAGAGATCAGCGGCCCGATTTCGTTTTGCGTGTCGTCCGGCTGGTTGAATTTGAGCGACGAAGCGGCGGAGGAGAGGTCGGCCACCAGATTGTCGTACAGTTTGTCGCTGGCATAGACGCGGCAGGCGGCGGTGCAATCCTGACCGGCATTGTAGAAGCCGAAGGTGCGCAGGCCGCTTACAACTTCGCTGAGATCGCCGTCATCGAACACGATCACCGGCGCCTTTCCGCCCAGCTCGAGATGCGTGCGCTTGAGCGTGGCCTGCGCGGCGGCGATCACCTTGCGGCCCGTTCCCACATCGCCGGTCAACGAAATCATCGCCACTTGCGGATGATTGATGAGGCGGTTGCCGACGCTCGCGCCGCGCCCCGTGACGATGTTCGCCACGCCTTCCGGCAAATGATCGGCCAGCGTGTGCGCGAGCTTGAGCGCGGTGAGTGGTGTCTGCTCGCTGGGCTTCAGCACAATGCTATTGCCGGCGGCAAGCGCCGGCGCGAGCTTCCATGCCGCCATCATCAGCGGGTAATTCCACGGCGCGATGGAAGCAATCACGCCAACCGGATCCCGGCGGATCATGGAGGTGTGACCCGGGAGGTATTCGCCGGCCAGCGGGCCGTGAATGGTGCGGCAGGCGCCTGCGAAAAAGCGGAAGCAATCGACGATGGCCGGCAGTTCATCCGCCAGAACCAGATGCCGCGGCTTACCGCAGTTTAGCGACTCCAGATCGGCGTACGCCTCGGCCTCACGCTCGATGGCGTCGGCGATCTTCAGCAGCGCGGCGCTCCGCTCAGCGGGCGTGGTGCGCGACCATCTGTCGAACGCGTTCGCCGCTGCGGTAATCGCGGCGTCCACCTGCGCCTCGGATGCTTCCGGCACTTCGACAATCGGCTGCCCATTGCGCGGATTGACGATGCGCTCCGCCGCCCCTTGCCCCTCTTCAAATTTGCCGCCAATGAGTAGCTCAGTTTCCATATCTGTCGCGTCCACGACTAAGATTCGTCATCCAGATCAATCTGCTCCGGGACATACACTTTCCTTAACGGCAGCAAGCCTTTGTGTCTCGCGTCGAACTTTTCATAGTTGTGGAAGATAAGTTCCACTAATTCCTCGCCGTCTATCAGACGAAGGTTGCTCTTGCTGCGTTCAAACTGCCTGGATGGCGGGCTGAAAGTGCCCAGCGTTACAAATAGCCCGTATTCACTCGCTGATAATTTGCCGTAAAGCGCCGAAACATCCCGGTCGCTCACCGCACCTTCGCCGCTCTTGACCTGAACCTTTATTATCGGCGGTTCCAGACCAAGATGATCCTTATGTGCTATAACGTCGACGCTCGGTTCGTTCTTGCGAGTCAAGCGAGCATGATAACCCATGCATTCGAGCAGATGCGCAACGACGCCCTCAAGCGCTTCGCCTTTCACTTCTTGGGCCAGTCGCTTCAGAACAAAATCTTTGGTTGTCTCCTCGACATCTTCGGTTACCGCTGCAACCGTTTCGTCGTTGGCAACATGAGCAACTGGAGCCTCGGTCCCCTCGACGGCCGTGCGATATTCTTCAACATACTTTTGGACCAGAAAGAGGCTCATTGCTGCCCCTATTTCGTAGAGAGCTCCTTGAGTGAAATGTGTGCGAGGTACTTCCCGCAACCATACAACAGAACGCTGATGCGGGTATGTGGGCTCTATGGAATTGTTGTACCGATAGTCACCTTCTACGCGCGCGAGATGAATTTGCCGGTCCCGTTTGGATGGGTATACAACGAAGTCACCGCGTTTCATTTCGTGAACAAAGCGGTAAAGTTGTCCGCCATTGACGGGAACGGCTCTGGGCTTGTCGGGATAGGCTCGCGCGACCGCGTCCTTAAAAGCCTCACGATCAGACGGGAGCTTTGAAAGGTCAGGGACCTTTCCCCATCCGAGAGCGATGCAGCTGCCCTTGAAAAACAGTTCATCGGCATCCCCAGTCTTTCCGGCGTGAATTCCCCAGATATTATTTTCTGCCTTCACAGCCATGAGCCCTCGCTTTGGATACCTAATAGCATGGCTTTCCGCCTCAAGAGCAATTGACGATTTCCTCGCGCGCGGTCCAGAAATAGCGAAGGGGCAAACGGGGCAGGGGATGGACGCGACAAACAAGGACGCCGACAGCGCGCAGCTCGCCGCGCTTGGCTACACCGCGAAATTCGACCGCTCGATGAGCCTGTGGCAGAACTTCGCCCTCGGCTTCACGTATCTCTCTCCTGTTGTCGGCGTCTATTCGGTCTTCGATCTCGGACTCACCACCGGCGGCCCGCCAATGTGGTGGTCGTATTTCATTGCGGCGGCGGGACAGTTTCTCGTCTGCCTGATCTTCGGCGAAGTGGTGTCGCAATTCCCGATTTCCGGCGGGCTCTATCCCTGGGCACGGCGACTGGTCGGCAAGCGCTGGGCCTGGATGGCAGGCTGGATCTACGGCTGGGCGCTTTTCACGACCATCGCGGCGGTGGCGGTGGGTGCGGGGCCATTTCTTGCAAACCTGCTCGGCTTCACGGCATCGCCGCTCGTCACCACGGCGGTGGCGCTTGGCCTCGTCGTGCTGTCCACGCTGATCAATCTTGCCGGTACAAAAATTCTCGCGCGTGTGGCGATGTTCGGATTTATCTGCGAGATCATCGGCGCCATTCTGGTCGGCGGCTATCTGCTGCTGTTCCACCGCCATCAGCCATTGTCGGTGGTGACTGACACCTTCAACATCGGGGCGCCGGGGCCGTACTGGCCCTTCTTTTTCGCAGCGGCCGTCACCGGCCTCTTCACCTGTTACGGCTTCGAAGCGTGCGGCGATGTGGCGGAAGAGACGCCGAACCCTGGCGTGTCCATTCCCCGCGCCATGCGGATGACCATTTACGTCGGCATGAGCGCGGCCGCCTTTGTGTGCCTAGCGCTCATTCTTGCGCAGCCAAATATCGCAGCGGTCGTCACCGGCAAGAACACCACGCCTGTGGAAACCGTATTGCTGAGTGTATTTGGCCCGCTCGGCGCCAAGCTGGTGGTCGCGGTGGTGATGGTGTCGTTCATATCGTGCATACTCTCGCTGCAGGCGGCCACCTCGCGCCTCGTGTTCGCCTACGCGCGCGACCGCATGATCGCTGCGAGCGAGTATCTCTCCGCGATCTCGCCGCACACCCATGTGCCCGTGCGCGCGCTGGTGCTGTCGGGGATTGTGGCCGGCGCGATCGTCTGCCTCGGCTATTTCTTCGCGAATGCCATCGCCACCATCGTGAACTCTGCCATCATCGGCATCTACGCTGCCTTCCAGATGATCGTGCTCGGAGCATTGGTGGCGCGGGCGCGCGGCTGGAAACCGGCAGGGCAGTTTCGCCTCGGCGCCTGGGCATGGCCGGTCAACATCGTGGCGCTGATCTACGGCATCGGCGCACTGATCGATATGCTGTGGCCGCGCACGCCAACCGCGCCATGGTACATCGATTACGCCATGGGCGCGACATGGCTCGCCATTATCGGCATCGGAGCTCTCTACATGCTGCTCGCCCGCCCGTACGATACCGGCAATGCACCTTCGGGCGATGCCTGGAGGCTGGCGCGCGCCTGAACCCTAAAGGGTGATTTTCTCGAACGAAACCCAGAAGCCGTCATCGCCCGGTCGCGCCTTCTTGCGCGATCCGGGCGACCCAATTTTCAATCAATTCAGGCGTAAGGTCAGGCGGGTACCAGTCCGCGGCCAAATCCTTCCAATCAGGATTATCTGTGCGGACCAGATTGATTTTCCACACGCGCGGCCACTTCTTCAGCCGCTTCTCGCGATGAATGGCGGATGCGGCGTTTTCATGCTCCTCGAAGTAGACGAGTGTCTTGATACCGTAGGTCTTGGTGAAGCCGGCAATCAGGCCATTGCGATGCTGGTAGACGCGCGATTGCAAATCGCCAGTCACCCCGACGTAGAGAGTTCCCCACGACTGCTGATCATGATGTAGACGAAGTAGCGCTTCACAGCGTGCATGCTGCCCTCCATGAGAAAGAATAGAAAATTGGGTCGCCCGCACAAGGCGGGCGATGACGCTTAGAGGGCTGATTCAATGTTAATCAACAACGCCCTAAATCGCCGGTTCCAGCACCAGCAGCTTCAATGATCCCGGAACGTAGGTGACGTGCGGGCGGCCTCCGGGCGTGGTGGGCGGTTCGGTTTTGGCAATGGTGGCAGCCGGCAGGAACACCCGGCCGGTGGCAGGGTCGATGGCGATGGTGCGGGCGCTGCGTTGTGTCGGCACATCGCCCAGTTTCACGAATTGGTTGGCGTCCACTTCCTTCACCACCGTCAACGTGCCGTCGCCGTTCGCGCTGAGCGCCAGCTTGCGTTTGGGATCGAAGGCCGCGCCGTCGCTGGAGGCGCCAATGGGTAGCGCGGCGATATTTGTACCCTTGTCCGCGTCCACCACGATCATCGCCTTGTTCGCGCAGGTGACGAACACCCGCCGTGTTTCCGCATCCACGGCAATGCCGTGCGGCCGCACGCAGCCGGGCATGGGATAGTGCGCCAGCGCCGCGTTGGTCCGCGTGTCGATCGCAATGATATCGTGGTTTTCGACGCCCAAAACGAACAGTTTACCCTTGCCATCGGCTGTCGCGGCTTCCAGCCCGGCGCCGATCCTGATGGTCGCATTCGCGGTGTTCGACTGCGGATAGATCACGGTAATCACGCCGCTGTCGCCGTCGACGACGAACACATGCTTGGTGGCAGAATCGTACACAATCCCGTCGGCATCTGGCGCGGCAGGAATTTGCTTGAGCACTTTCAGCGTATTGAGGTCGAACGCGGCCGCAATGCCGGCCCTCCCATCATCCGTATAGCCGAACGTTCCCGCCACGGCGCTGCCGTGCGTGCCACCCGGGAATGGACCCACCTGACCGATGACGGTGTTCTTCGCCGTGTCCACCACAGCAAGGTGATCGCCATGAGCGACATAAACGCGATTGCGCGCTGCGTCGAAGCTCGCGTAATCCCAGCGCTCCGGCGCGCCGAGGGGAATCGCTTTCACAATCCGGTAGAGCGGCGCCGCCTCTGTCGCACAGAGCGATGCGGAAATCATTTGCGCGACTCCTATCGCTGCGCACACAATCAGGACTCTTCCGTTCATATCGAACCTCATTGTTGGAGTGTGTTTTGCCGGAACGTGCCGCGCTGCGCCATATCGTTGCCGCCGCAGCCGCTTCATGCTGCCTAATGAATGGCCTGCCTGCGAGCGCAGGGCCGCCGTACCTGTCGGACGACGCGGAGCCCACAGACTATGAACATTTTGAAATCTACGCCTTCGCCAACGGAACGGTTGGCCGCGAGCGCAGCGGCGGTGAAGCCGGCATCGATTTCAACTACGGTGCCACGCCCGATCTCCAGCTGACGGCGGTGCTGCCCGCCGGCTACGCGCGCCCGAGTGGCGGACCGTCGGATATCGATCTCGGCAACATCGAACTGGCCGCGAAATATCGCGTCCTGCATCAGAATGATTTCGGGGTAGACGTAGCGGTATTCCCGCGTGTGTTCCTGCCGGCGGGCTCCGCGCAAGTCGGCGAGCGGCATGCCTCGTTTCTGCTGCCCATTTTGGTCGAGAAAGATTGGGGCAAACTCTCCGGATTCGGCGGCGGCGGTTGCGTGCTGAACCGCGGCGGCGAGTCTCGGAACTTCTGCCTCGCAGGCTGGGCGATGACCTACCAGCTGCTGCCCAAACTGCAGCTGGGCGGCGAACTCTTCCACCAGACCTCAGATACAGTGGGCGGCCGCGCCAGCACTGTTGTGGGCGCGGGCGTCAAATACGATCTGACGGACAACTATCACCTGCTGGGCTATTTCGGGCCGACCATCCAGAACGCGGCGGAGACAAACCGCTACAACTGGTATGCTTCGGCTCTTTTCACTTTTTAAAGACAAGCACGCCGGCGAAAAGATCCCAATCAGTCGGGATTTTTGCCTTCCAGATCGTTCTCGAGCACCTTGCCGGTGACGGCATCGACT
This sequence comes from Alphaproteobacteria bacterium, assembly GCA_025935155.1. GTDB lineage: Bacteria > Pseudomonadota > Alphaproteobacteria > Micropepsales > Micropepsaceae > Rhizomicrobium. The sequence goes on along the minus strand of JAICVV010000028.1, from coordinate 916 downwards.
CCAACTTCGTAGGTTGTCCCGTGACTTTTCACGTCGAAGGAATAGCGCAGCCCGCTGCCGCCGCCTTCCTTCTCCAGCTCGCGATCCGTGATTGTTCCCGGACGCGCTTTCAGCGCAATGGCAGAGGCCTGCTGCATGCTGACTTTCGCGTCCTTTTCCATTTCCTGGCCTGAATAGGCGATCGCCGCTGAAGAAGCGATCAGCAAACCGGCGCCAATCGAGGCAAGTCCTGCGAGTACACGGATAGTCATTCGTGGCTCCTTTTTCCGATCCCCGCCGGGTTCCATTGCCTTTCCATTGTGGCGGCAATTGGACCTCGCATGTGTAGATGCTGCAATGATCCGCATGCCGCCTTGCCCGCGCGCTGCATCTTCAAAGCCCGTGCGCTTCATGCCACATTCCGGCGAATCGCCGAGGGCTGCTCGCGCGCTCTTAACAGGAGGGAGTACATGAAGATTTCCAGTTGCCTTGCCTATTTCGCCGCCGGGATGGGTGCCGTGGCCTTCGCCGTTCCGGCCATTGCTGGGCACGGCAAGGTGGGTTTGTGGAACGTCACCATCACCACCAACATGGGCGGCATGGCCATGCCCGATATGTCGAAATTGCCGCCGGAAGCGCAGGCCGCGATGCGCGCGCACGGCGTTACCATGAACGGCAACGCCATGAGCGTGCAGCATTGCATGACACAGGCCGAAGTGGATGCGAGCGGGCCGCCGCCGATGCGCAATCAGAAAGATTGCACGCTCACCAACACCAAAATGGGCAACAATTCGTTTAGCGCAGACATGGCGTGTCACGGAGACATGGTTGGGACCGGTCATGTGGATGTGTCGTACGACACTCCGGAGCATTATGTGGGCAAGAGTACCATGAGCGGCACCATGCAGGGTCATCCGGTCAGTACCTCCACGAGCTT
>JAICVV010000419.1 GCA_025935155.1 Alphaproteobacteria bacterium | reverse complement strand
GCAATCGCCGAAAAACCAAATGAGCTGGCACCGCGGCGGATGTCATTGCGGGGCGGTGGCGTATGAAGTGCAGACGCCGGATGAAATCGAGCTGATCGATTGCAATTGCTCGATGTGCTTCAAGACCGGCTATCTCCACCTGATCGTGCCGAAGTCGCGTTTCAAGCTGGTGCGCGGCCAAGAGGTGCTGACCACTTACACCTTCAACACCGGCGCAGCGAAGCACATGTTCTGCAAGGTGTGCGGGATCAAATCGTTCTATGTCCCGCGCTCGCATCCGGATGGCTACAGCGTGAATTTCCGTTGTCTCGATGCTGGGGAGTTCAAGTCGATCATGACGACCGAGTTCGACGGCCAGCACTGGGAACTGCACGCAGGCGAGCTGTCGCAGCTGGAGCCAAACTGATGGCGACCAACATCCTCATGCCGGCGCTGTCGCCCACCATGGAAGAAGGCAAGCTCTCGAAATGGCTGGTGCAAGAGGGAGATGAAGTTCACTCCGGGGACATTCTCGCGGAAATCGAAACCGACAAGGCGACCATGGAATTCGAGGCGGTGGATGAAGGCCGCATCGGAAAAATCCTGGTGCCCGAGGGCAGCGAAGGGGTGAAGGTGAACCAGCCGATTGCGGTGCTGCTGGAGGAGGGCGAAGACGCGGGTGCAGCCGCCACGCCTGCTGCTTCTGGTGCGATCGATATTTCTTCGGCAATGGCTTCAATTAAGGACGCGGTTTCGAAAGAAGCGGGGCGGACCAAGCCCGCAGGAAAAGCAGAGGCGAAAACTCCAACGCTGCAGCCTGGCCCCCTCACCGCGACCCTCTCCCCCCGAGGGGGAGAGGGAGATTCAAAAATGAGCACCCTCGCCCCCGCGGAGCGGGGGAGAGGGCAGGGTGAGGGGGTATCGAACCCGGCCGCAGCGTCTGAACAAAAATCCAACGGCCGGGTGTTTGCTTCGCCGCTGGCGAAACGCATGGCGGAGCAGGCGGGGATCGAGCTTTCCTCCGTACACGGATCGGGGCCGCGCGGCCGCATTATCAAGGCCGATGTCGAGGCGGCGCAGAAGAGCGGCACGGCAAAGGCCGGCAAAGTTTCAACTGCGGCTCCCCCAGGTGCGGTGGCGGCACAGGGCGAAGCGGGAGCTATTGCTGGCGTCGCGCCGCTGCCGGACGCGAAGCGCTACTTCAAGCCGGAAGACTACGAGGAAATCCCGCACGATTCGATGCGGAAATCCATCGCGAAGCGGCTTTCCTCCGCGAAGACACTCATCCCGCACTACTACCTCACTGTCGATTGTAACATCGACCGGCTGCTGGAGGCGCGCGCGCGGCTGAATGAGCGAAGTCCCAAAGGCGATGGCGCTTACAAACTTTCCGTCAACGACTTCATCGTGAAGGCCTCGGCGCTTGCGCTCATGCGCGTGCCGGAGGCGAATTCCAGCTGGACCGAGACAGCCATCCTTCGCCACAAGCACGGCGATGTGGGGGTTGCTGTGGCGCTGGATTTCGGACTCATCACGCCCATCGTATTCCGGGCCGAGGAGAAAGGCCTTATTCAAATTTCAAACGAGGTGAAATCCCTCGCCGAACGTGCCCGCACCAGGAAACTGAAGCCGCAGGAATTCGAAGGCGGCACCTTTGCCATTTCCAATCTCGGCATGTTCGGCATTCGCGATTTCACCGCGGTCATCAATCCGCCCCACGCCGCCATTCTGGCGGTCGGTGCCGGTGAACAGCGGCCGATTGTGCACGACGGCAAGATCGAAGCCGCCACCGTGATGACGGTCACCATGTCCTGCGACCACCGGGTGATCGACGGCGCCACCGGTGCCCGCTTCCTGCAGGCCTTCAAGGGCTTCATCGAAGAACCGGCTTCGATGCTGCTATAGTCCGGCCGGGCTATGAGCGACATGCAGGCGATCCTCGAGACCGGTGCGGCGGCGGGCATTGAATATGCCGCTTCGCGCATGACCGAACAG
>JAICVV010000193.1 GCA_025935155.1 Alphaproteobacteria bacterium | reverse complement strand
GGCGAAAGCGGTGTGCGCGCCCTGCTGGGTGAAGGGCGCAAAGACGAATCCGGCGACTTCACGAAAGGCGCCGGACTGGACCAGCGGCAGATTGCGCTGGTTATGGAACTGCTGATGGCATCCGCCGAGCGCTATGAGACGATCGCGGCTGTGCAGGAATTGCAGGCGATACGAAACATTCTCGCAGTGAACGGTTACAAGGAGGATCGCGTACAGATCGATACCAGCATCATCCGTGGGCTGGAATACTACACGGGTCCCGTATTCGAGGCGCAGTTGAAATTTCCCGTCACCAACGAGGCGGGAGAGACCATCGTGTTCGGTTCGGTTGCGGGCGGTGGACGTTACGACAATCTGGTCGCGCGCTTCACCGGCCAGCAGGTCCCAGCAACCGGTATTTCCATCGGTGTGAGCCGGTTGCTTTCCGCCGTGCGGCAAAGGAACGAAGGCGCGCTACCGCCGCTGGCAGTTGTGCTCGCGATGGACGATGCGGCGCGCAGCTTCGCGATGGCGGCGGAACTGCGCGAGGCCGGCTTGCGGGCCGAGGCTTACGTGGGCACCCGCAAGTTTGGCGATCAGCTGAAATATGCCGACAAGCGCGGTGCCGCTATCGCCGTGATTGAAGGCGCAGACGAGCGCGCTTCCGGAAACATTACGCTGAAGGATCTGAAGCGCGGCGCGGAGTTATCGAAATCCGTCGAAAGCCGTGCCGAATGGCTGGGCGAACGGCAGGCGCAAGTGACGGTCGCACGAGACCGGCTGGTGCCGGAAGTGAAGGCGATCCTCACCCGCGGACGCTGGTAAGGGCGCGCGCGAGCCGGAGGGCATCCTCCTCATTGTGGTAGATGCCGAAGCCGATCCGCAGCCGGTCGCCACGATAGTCAACGATAATGTTTTGCGCGGCGAGCACGGCTGTAATGCGGCCTGCATCTTCGGTCCGGAAGGCGAGAAAGCGCCCGCGCTGTTCCTCGTCCGGCACGAGAAGGTCTGACCGGCAGATCGGCGCGTGCTGCCGGTCGAGTTCGGTCAAGAATCTGCGTTCGATCCGGCGCACATGTTCCAGCATATCCGTGACGCTTCGATTTTTCTGCTGAACCCAGTCCTGCACGGCATTGAAGCGGTAGATTCCGGACACATCGAATGTCGCCCCCATAAACCGGCTACCGTCTCTAGCATACGGAACGCCACGGCCGCTCTTCTCCAGCGCTGAAAAGCCGGCATACCAGCCCGTGTCGCGAGGGCGGATCCCGTATTCCGGGGGGCAGTGGAGAAAGCAGACGCCTTCGCCCGCCATGGCATATTTGTATCCGCCGGCGAGGTAGAAGGCGCGATCGGCAACCGCACGCAAGTCCGTCGGCACCGCCATAAAGCCGTGATACCCATCGATCACAATGAAAGTTTTTGGATCGTGCACGGCGTGGACTATCGCTTCCAGAGCACGGACGCGGAAACCGGAGTCGAAAAATACCTGACTGAAGAAGACGAGATCGTAGTCTCCGCAGGTGGCTGCCTCTGCGAAGCGCGCGTTGAAACTGTCGAACGGCTCTGTCGCAACGCGGGTGATATCAACGAGCCCCTCCTCTTCCAGCCGAGCGATCTGGCGCGAAAAGCTGTGAAACTCGGAGGATGTCGTCAGCACGCGAACCGGCCGGGCTGGTGGAAAGCAGGAAAGGATGCGCAGCACGAATGAATGCGTGTTCGGACCGAACGCAATACTCGCGGGGTCCGGAAGGTTCAGCACCCGCGCGACATGCGCCTGCGCTGCCGGAATGACTTCGCCAAAGACGCGATCCCATTTGCGATCAAGCAACCGCGCCGCGTCTTCCCACGCTGCCTCCTGCGCTCCAAAAGTAACATCCGGCCACGGATGGTGGCTGTGCGCCGCCGCATGCAGCGGCGCGCCCGGCCGCCCGACACTCTGCGCGAATCCCTTCATTGGGGGGAGACCGGTCCTGCCTTGATGTCTGGATCGTTCAGGTGCTGCGACTTCCAGCGCATGGACATGAAAATGCGGCTTCTGCCCGAGGGATGATCGTAGAAAACGAACTCCTCCAGTGGCGAGGGATCGAGTTTTCGGTATTCGCTCAACTGCAGCGCCGCCTTCGCGAATCCATCCGGCTGGCGCGCGGTATTGAGCCCGAAAATGTCGGCCTGCGCCTCCTGCGAACGGATGATGGTGTTCGTCACCGGGGTGGCTATGAACAGGAAGAAGGTGACGAGCGCCATCGCAATGGGAAGACCGGCAGGATCGCCGAGGTCGTGCACACCCCAGTCACGCCCGAACCGAGCGGCAAGGCGGCGGTAGCCCCAGTCCACGAACGCAAACAGAATGAGGAACACGATGCCGAAATAGATGACTCCACTGATGACATGGTCGAGAACGTAGTGCCCCATCTCGTGGCCGAGTACCGCATAGATCTCCCGCGGCGTGGAGCGGTTGATCAGATTGTCGGTCATTGAGATGCGGGTGGTGCCGAAGAGGCCGGAGACGTTCGCCGAGATGCGCTTGGATTGGCGCGAGGCATTGAACTCGTAGACGTTATCGACGGGGATGCCGTTGCCCCGGGCGAGCGACAGGATCTCCGCCTTCACCGGCCCTTCTTTCAGCGGATAGTAATTGTTGAAGATCGGCGCGATGTACACCGGCGAGACGACCAGGGCGATCACGACAAACACCATCGCGATTGCCCAGCCCCAGATCCACCATCGCGGGCCGGTGGCGCGGACTGCGGCGTAGATCAGGGTCAGCACGATGGTGCCGAACACCAAGGTCAGCGCGAAGCTCTTGATGAAGTCGCCGAACCATTGCGGGAACGACATGTTGGAAAGGCCGTAGGCGTGCTCGCGAATAAAGCCTTCGTAAACGGAAAGCGGAAATTCGGCGATGGTGAAGACGATCAGAAACAGCCCTACATAAATGGGCACCTGCCAAAAGCGGGAGCGTGTCCAGCGTTGAGCGAAGTTCCGCATCCCGGCGGAAATCCGCAGCCACAGCAGGAGCGCCGCCACGACGATGGCGTACAGCGCATCGACCAGCAGCAGCACATAGCCGCCTTCGAAATAGGCGTCCGATTTCTTGCGGGCTTCCCCCTTGATGGTGGCGAGGTAAGCGTCCGTCGCCTTTTCGGCATCTAACTGTGGAGCAGGGGAGGGTGAGCCGATCGGTTTCAGCGGCTGAACCTGAACCTTTGCCGTCGGGGCGGCCGCGGGCTGTGCGCTCGCAACGCCCGCTACCAAAATTCCGATCAGCATCAACAGCATGGTGCAAGCCGCGCAGGCAATCGTCCGCATACGTTCTCCCCAGACATTCCCTCGTAGCAATCAGGCTATCAGACGTTGCCATCGTGCGACAGAAGGCGGCGATAAAGATCGAGTGTGTCGCGGCACATGCCTTCAAGCGAGAAACTGGCCCGCACATGCGCGCGGCCGGCTTCGCCCATGCGGCGGCGCTCTGCATCGCCAGCGGTAAGTAAGTTTTCCAGCGCACCGGCCAAGGCTTCCACGTGCCCCGGATGAACCAGCAGGCCAGAGCGGTTGGGGAGCACGGTTTCCCGCGCTCCGCCGTGAGCGGTGGCAATCACTGGGCGGACCATGGCGGAAGCCTCCGCCGCGACACGGCCAAAGGCCTCGGGGTCGGTTGAGGCAGAAACGACAATCTCGCTCGCAAGGTATGCCGCGGGCATGTCGGTAATATGCGGCACGATTTGAACGATGCTTTGCAGATTGTTCTGGATGACTGTCCGCCGCAGTTCGGAGGCGTATTCGTCGCGGCCCTGCGGATCGCCAGCGATCACAGCCTTTACGTTACCGAGCGCACCGGGCCGCGCGAGGTGCGCGAGCGCGGCGATGAAACCCAGTTGTCCCTTCCAGCGTGTCAGCCGGCCGGGAAGCAAAACGACTGCCTGGCTGTCTTCAACATTCCACTGTGTGCGCAAAGCCGCGATGCGCTCCGGTGAAACGCCCGCGGGGTCGAATTCCTCCAGATCGACGCCACGATGAATGACGACTATCCGGTCGCGTGGGATGCGGTGCTCCCGCGCGATATGATCTGCCGTCCACTGCGAGTTGGCGACGATCGTATCGCTCCGCACCATCACGGAATTGTAGCAGCGCTTAAGCGCGTTCGAAGCGTTGTAGATGCCATGATAGGTGGTTACGAACGGAATACCTGTCCGCCGCGCCGCCATGAGCGCGCTCCAGGCGGGGGCACGGGACCGCGCGTGGATCAGCTCGACATTCTGCGCCCGGATCAGATTCGCCAGCCGCCGCGCGTTTGCCAATATCGTGTGCGGCGCTTTCGAATCCAGCGGCATGCGGAACAATTCTGCTCCCGTACTGGCAAGCAGCTGTTCCATGCGCCCGCCTTCGCTCGCCACCAACGCGCGCCAACCCTCACGCGTGAGCGCCCGAGCAATGTCGATGGTGGTACGCTCCGCGCCGCCGGCATCGAGCGCCGGGATTACCTGTAGAATGGCCGGATTGTCACTTGAGGTCACGAGACGGATGAATAGGGTTCTTCACAACCGACCATTGCCCATTTCTGCCTGAGCGGAAAGATGCGCTGACATGCGAGTTGTTTCTTTGGCTGTCCTTCTTTGGGCTGCCGCCAGCGTGGCGCAAGCCGCCAATATCTCCGCTTTGGAGGATCCTTCGCTCCCCGGCCGCAATCGCTACGACCGTTGCCTTGAACTCACGCATCGCAACGCCCAACAGGCACTCGACATTGCGCATGCCTGGCAAGACGCCGGCGGCGGCCCGGCGGCCGAGCACTGCGGCGCGCTCGCGCTGG
>JAICVV010000059.1 GCA_025935155.1 Alphaproteobacteria bacterium | reverse complement strand
TTCTCCACCTGCCCGCCGGAGTCGCGCGTGGCCAATCCCTTGTCATCGGGCGGGAACGACGGGATGTCCTTCGCCCAGCCAGGAGGAAGTTCGCGCAAACGCATGAACTCGAGCTGCTCGGCCAAGTCCGCCTGCTCGCGCCTGTAGCGATCCCAAACCGCGTTCCATTCCGCGTGCAGTTTGCCGCCGCTCTTTCCCAGCGTTCCGGACACGTGCTCGCGCACGCCATCCGGCACGAGGAAGGTGGCATCCTGTGGCCAGTCATAAGCCTTTTTGGCGCCGCGCACATCTTTCTCGCCCAGTGGCTCACCGTGTGCTGCCGCTGTGTCCTGCTTGTCCGGCGCGCCGTAGCCGATGTGGCTGCGCACGATGATGAGTGTCGGCCCTTCCTTCGTGGCTTCGAACACCGACAGCGCCTGATCGATTGCCTCAGTGTCGTTTGCGTCGGCGATATGCTGCACGTTCCAGCCATAAGCGGAAAATCGCTCGGCGACATTTTCGGTGAAAGCGAGCTTGGTGTCGCCCTCGATGGAGATGTGGTTCTGATCGTAAATCCAGCAGAGATTGGAGAGTCGCCAATGCCCCGCAAGCGATGCCGCTTCGCTGGATACTCCTTCCTCCATATCGCCGTCGCTACAGATGACGAACACGCGATAATTGAACAACTCCAGCTGATCGCGATTGAAGTGGTGTGCCTTCCAGCGCGCCGCCGCCGCCATTCCGACGCTCATGCCGCAGCCTTGGCCGAGCGGACCGGTCGTCACTTCTACACCTGGCGTGTGCCAATATTCAGGATGGCCCGGAGTACGGCTGTCGATCTGGCGGAAGTTCTTGATATCGTCGAGCGTTAAGCCGTCGCCGTCGGGCTCACGAACGTTGGCCAGGAACAGCATCGAATAGAGCATCATCGAGGCGTGGCCGGCGGAGAGAATGAAACGGTCGCGATTCTGCCAGCGTGCATCGGCGGGATCGTACCGCATGTGCTGCATGAACAATGTGTAGATCACCGGCGCCAGCGCCATCGGCGTTCCGGGATGGCCGGAATTTGCTTTTTCCACGGCGTCCATCGACAGCGTGCGAATGGTGTCTATGGCGAGCTTGTCGATATTTTCGGGCATGATTTCGACACAGGGGTTGTGCGGTCTGGACAGCGGCTACCGCCTTGGACTGGAACGTCCCTCATTATCTCATAGTTCCGGGCTTCGGAAGGCCGACGCAGACTGGAATATCTGCTATCGCAATCCGCGCCCCGGTTTCGATGAAAGAACAGTCACGCGGCGCGGGCGAACTGGCCAGTGGGTGCGGTCACGCGGTTCGCTGTGGAAAACTCGAGCGTTCCGTCATCGATTTTTCCGTAGCGTAGCATAAGGATGTCGCGGATGTAGTTCTGGTGCAGCTTCCATGGCGCTTTGGCGCCCTGCCGCGGCAGAAGTTGCTCCGCGCGCTTTATGTAGCCGGAATCGAGATTGAGGAGCGGCGCCTCGCCCATATCCGGATCGCGGCGCGCCGCGCACGTCGTAAAACCCTTGGCGTCCATGTAGTTCAGAACGCGGCAAACATAATCGCAGGTGAGGTCGCATTTCAGCGTCCACGATGCGTTGGTGTAGCCGAACGCCGAAGCCAGGTTCGGCACGTCGCTGAACATCATGCCCTTGTAAGCCATCACCTTTGCCGGATCGACGATGCGTCCGCCCACGCTCAACTGCATGCCACCCAAAACCCTCAACTGGAGTCCTGTCGCCGTGACGACGATATCCGCTTCCAGCTCACGGCCGGACTTCAACTTCAGACCATTCTCGGTAAACGTCTCGATTTGATCGGTGAGGATGGAAGCCTTGCCTTCCCGGATCATGTGGAACAGATCGCTGTCCGGCACCAGGCACAAGCGCTGGTCCCACGGATTATAGCGCGGCGTAAAGCTTTCCAGGTCGTAGTCCGGCCCAAGCTCCTTTCGGATGAGCTTGAGGATATACGCCTTCACCTTGTTGGGCGCCTTGCGCGCGCGGTTGTACAAATACATTTGCAACAAAACGTTCCGCCACCGCACGAACCGGTACCCAAGCATTGGCGGCAGGCGCGCGCGCAGCCAATTCGCGATCGCATCTTGGGAGGGAATGGACACAACGTAGGTGGGCGAGCGCTGTAGCATAGTTACGTGTGCCGCGTCCTTTGCCATTTCCGGTACAATTGTTACGGCCGTGGCACCACTGCCAATCACCACCACGCGCTTGTTATTGTAGTCGAGATCGCCCGGCCAGAATTGCGGATGCACGATGCGTCCTTGGAATTGCTCCATGCCCGTAAATTTCGCATCGTAACCGCCCGCGTAATCATAATAGCCGCTGCATATGAGAAGAAAATTGCAAGTGAATTCGGTGACCTCCGGGCCGCACTCTGCTTCCACTGTCCAGTGCGCATCGTCAGCCGACCATGTCGCGCGCTTCACCATGTGATGAAAGCGAATGTGACGGTCGATGCCGTTTTCTCGCGCCGTTTCCCGCACGTAATTGAGTATGGACGGTCCGTCGGCGATGGCCTTCGCCTCGCGCCAGGGTTTGAAATTGTACCCCAATGTGTACATGTCGGAATCCGAGCGGACACCCGGATAGCGGAACAGATCGCATGTGCCGCCTGTGGTGCTGCGGCCTTCCAGAATGGCATACGTCTTCTTTGGGCAGTTCCTCTGCAAATGGTATGCTGCCCCAATGCCGGACAGACCCGCGCCGACTATGATGACATCAAAATGCCCAGTCATGTGAGAATTATTCGCCGCATCCCTGAAAATGACAATACGTCCGTGCTGCCGGCCGGTTATCCATGCTACTGAACCGATGCAACAAGGAATCGAAAATGATTGAAGGGAGCTGCCATTGCGGCGCAGTGCGAATTCAGATCCCGCGAGCGCCCAACGAAGTGAAGGAATGCAACTGCTCGATCTGCCGGCGAACTGGCGGACTGCTGGCGTATTTTTCCCCGGAAGACGTGCGCGTTATTCCAGCCAGTGGCGCAACGGACGTCTACATGTGGGGCGATCGCGAGATTGAATTCCACCGCTGCAAGATTTGCGGCAACTTTACTCACTGGGCTCCCACGGACAAAAATATGGACCGCATGGGCGTGAACGCGCGGCTTTTCCCGCCGGAATTGCTGACAGAGATTCGGATACTCAAATTCGACGGCGCGAACACCTGGACCGTTACCGGCGAGCGCCGCTGGCTCTAAGGCGTAACAGGCCGCAGAAAGGTGCGCTCTTCTTTCAGAATAAGGCGTTGCCGCTCGGCGAAATCGAAATTGGCGCGGCTTTTCGCGTTGTCTTTCAGTCGGGCGCGATAAGTCTCATAACTCGCGAGGCTGTCGAACCCGATCAGCGCATGGGCGACGTAATTCGTGCCTTCATGCGGCATGAAATAGCCGATAAGCTCGCCGCCACAAGCGGGGATGATCGCGATCCAGTTCTTGGCGTATTCTTCAAAGGCATCGCGCCGATGCGGATCGATTTCGTAGCGGATGTAACAGACAACCATCATGTTTCATCCTCGGTCGAAGTGTCCGAACAAGATTAGCGTTGCCGAGGCTGCAATGCTTCGTCTACGATCGAAGTATGAAAGAAGGCCCGAGCATCGCCCCCGTCGCCGCGCTGGCCGGAGATCCCGCCCGCGCCAACATGCTGGCCGCGCTGATGAGCGGTAAGGCTCTGACAGCCAGCGAACTCGCCAACGAAGCCGGCGTCACTCCCCAGACAGCAAGCTCGCACCTGACGAAACTGGAAGCTGGCGGCCTCATCGCGGGTGTGAAGCAGGGGCGGCACCGGTATTTCCGGCTCGCCGATGAAGATGTGGCCGAGATGCTGGAGAAAATGACCGGCGTGGCGGCGCGGGCCGGGCATACGCGAACCCGCACCGGCCCCAGTGAACCCGCATTGCGAAAGGCGCGGGTCTGTTACGATCATCTGGCCGGCGAAATGGGAGTGCGGATGTTCGAGGCACTGATGAGGGCGCGTCATCTGTCGCTTCGCGAGGGAGAATTGTCGCTCACCCGCTCAGGCGAGCGGTTCGTCCAGGGTTTTATCCTCGACTGGCCCAACCCTTCCCGCCGGCCGCTCTGCCGAAGCTGCCTGGACTGGAGCCAGCGCCGTTCGCATCTGGCGGGCGCGCTCGGCGTGGCGTTGTTGGATCGTATTTGCGCGCTCAAATGGGCGCGCCGTGCGCGCGAGAGTCGCGCCGTTATCTTTACGCCCGCCGGTGAAGCGAAATTCAATCGCCTGTTTGCGTGATGCGCGCGCTCACCGCGCCCATTGCGCGAGCCAGTCGGCAATGCCCTGTGGGGTCATGTGGCGGGCATCGGCCAGCGCAGCGATGTGCCCCTTGTCCACCAGCGCATTTGTATTCGGATCGACGATCAGAACGGCCGGAACGCCTTCCAGCCGATTGGTAATGCCCCAGCGCGCCGGAATCTGCAGATTCTTGTTGAAGCGGCCGACATCCACCGTGGTCACCACATAGTGTGTGTCCACGAACTTCTTCACCTCCGGCAGCTCCATGAGCGAGGCCAGCACGCGGCAATCGCCGCACCAGTTTCCGCCCAAATCGATGAAGGCGAGCTTGTGCTGCGCCTTGGCGGCCGCCAGCGTGGCGTTCACCTGCGCATCCGCGTTCTCCTTTTCGTCATAGGGATAAGGCAGCGGCGTGGGCAGTTGGGATAGCGCGGCGATACTGGTGACCTTCAGAGAAGGCGCGGCCGCAGCGGTGGCGCCGATCAGCAAGGCCGCTGCCGCTGTTGTTGTCCAAATCCGCACGCTCAACTCCGTGTTGCTGGGTTTGCCACGCCGAACCTTAGTCAGCCGGAAGGCGGGAAACAACGTTCCCATCCCCCAGGCTTCACAGGGGCGTGAGGGCTCACCCCTTGGGTTGGCCGCATCGGGAGGGTAGGTTTCGCGCCGGTCACTCGAAGGGGAATTCCATGAAACGCATACTCGCCGTGGCGGGCGCGCTAGCGCTGCTGACGCTTGCCGTGCCCGGCCTCAGGGCGGACTCGCAATCCGGCGCGCCGGAAGCCGGCATGTGGGATCTGCGTGACCTGTATCCCACGCCGGAAGCCTGGACCGCCGCGCGCGACAAGGTGAAGGCGCAGGCCGAGACGCTCGATCGTTACAGAGGCACGCTAGGAAAGAGCGCGGGCGCCATGCTGAAGGCACTGGCGGCAATCAGCGATGTCAATCGCGAAGCCGCGCGGCTCGCGGTCTACGCGTCGCTTAAGGGCGACGAAGACGTTCGCATTGCCGCCAACCAGGAGCGGCTGCAATCCGCGCAGCAACTGGGCACCTTAATTCAGGAGAAGACGGCATGGCTGCGCCCCGAACTCATCCGGATCGGACAAAAAAAGGTGCTGGCCTTCGAGGCGACGTCTCCGGAACTGAAGCGGCGCTTTGCCTTTCAGCTGGACAATGCGCTTCGATACGCGCCGCACACGCTCGATGTGCAAGCCGAAGGCGTGATGGCGGCTGCGGGCGACGTGCTGGCACAGCCGAACGCGATTTACAGCCAACTCGCCAATGGCGAGCTGCCGCGGCCGGAAGTGACGCTGTCGGACGGCACGAAAGTGAAGCTCGATCAGGCTGCGTACACCAAATACCGCACGGCCACCGATCGTGCCGACCGCAAGGCGGTGTTCGACGCGTTCTGGCCCTCGTTCAGCGCCTTCCAGGGCACTTTCGGACAGACGCTGACCACGCAGGTGCAGGCGGAAGTTTTCGACGCCAAGGTGCGCCACTTCCCGAACTCGCTGGCCGATGCGACCTTCGCCGATAACATGCCGGAAGCGGTGTACCGGCAGCTGGTTGCGGAGGCGAACAAGAACCTTCCGACGCTTTATCGCTATCTGGCGTTGCGCAAGAAGGCGCTGGGGATCGCGGACTCGCTGCACTACTACGATTTGTACGTGCCGATTTTCGATCTGCCGAATCCGCCGCAATTCTCCGTGGCCGACTCAGAGAGAATCGCTCTGGATGTCGATGCCATCTACGGGCCGGAATATACGGCGCTGCTGAAGAGGGGTTTCGCCGGCAACTGGATGAATGTGTATCCGCACCCCGGCAAGGCGAATGGCGCCTACATGAACGGTTCAGCCTATGACGTTCATCCGTACCTGCTGTTCAACAATCACGACGATTATCCGTCGCTCTCCACCTTCGTGCACGAATGGGGGCACGCAATTCACACGCTGCTGACAAAGGAAAATCAGCCGTTCGAGAATTCTAGCTATTCCACGTTCATCGCTGAAACAGCGTCCATCGGCAACGAAATGCTGCTCAGCGATTATATGGTGGCGCATGCCAGGAACGACGCAGAGAAAGAGTATTATCTGGGTCAGGCATTGGAACTGATCCGCGGCACGTTCTTCCGGCAGACCATGTTCGCCGAATTTCAGCTGGCGCTGCATGAGGCGCTGGAGAAGGGCAACACCCTCTCCGGCGAAAAGATGACGGACATGTATTGCGGCCTGCTGAAGAAGTATTATGGCGACAAGGAAGGCGCGATGAAAGTCGATCCCGCCTATTGCATCGAATGGGCTTTCATTCCGCATTTCTATTACGGCTTCTATGTGTACCAATACGCCACCTCGATGGCCGGCGCGGCGCAGTTTGCCGATGCCATCGAGCATGAGGGCGTACCGGCGCGTGATCGCTATATCGCCATGCTGAAGGCGGGCGGCTCTGATTATCCCTACACGCTCTACAAGAAGGCGGGGCTCGATATGGCGTCACCGGCGCCTTACGAGGCGCTTGTCGCACGCATGAACCGCACCATGGATCAGATCGAAGCCATCGAGGCGAAGAAGGGAAAGTAATTCAGTCGATCTATTGACCGCCGCCGGCATCTCGGGGCCGGCACCAGGTCGATAGCAGCATAGATATTTCTCTCAATTGAGAGTGCCTCGCGCGTCTCCTTGCAAAGCGCGCGCTCCATTCTCTTTTTGAGGGAACTGGCGCGAGTTGCGCCGCGTTTCCGCCCGTAGGTGGCTGGGGTCTGTCTTGTTTCCACACAGGAGAAGAAAGATGCCCCAGGATCAGAGATATGGGCGCCGCTACTCCGGCTATGACCGGGAGGACGAGCGCGAGCGCGATTACGGAAGCGGCCGCGACGACTGGCGAAACGAATCCCGTTCCTATCGCAGCAGCCGCTATGAGGACGATGACGGCAAGTACGGTCAAGACCGGCGGCAGGACCGGAACTATCAGGGGACTCTACGCGCCGGCGGCTACGGGCGCTATGAAGAGGAAGAGGACCGGTATTATCCCGAGCGATTCGGCAGCCATTCCTCGGGCAGCGACTATCGCGAGCGGGAATATGGGACCGGCTATCGCGGCGAATATGGCGGCGCTTATCGCAGCGGCAGCTACGGAAGCGGTCAGCAGGATTACGGCGGCAGCGGCTCTGGCAATTACGGTTCCGGCGGGAGCTATGGCTCCCGAAGCTCGAGCACCGGATACGATAATTACGGGCAGAGTGGCAGCTCTCAGCGCGAAAATTACCAGAGCGGCACCGGCCGGAGCGCCGGCTTCGGCAGCTACACCCAGGACTACGAGCGGAAGTACGGCGCCGGCTCTGGCAGCAGCGGAAATCGCAATGAGCGCAACTACGGCAGCCGCGAGCGGGATTGGTGGGATCGCGCCACCGACGAGGTTTCCTCATGGTTTGGCGACGGTGAGGCCCAACGCCGGCGGCAAATGGACCAGCACCGCGGCCGCGGACCGAAAAACTATAGCCGTTCGGACGATCGTATCCGCGAAGATGTGTCGGACCGGCTGACCGACGATCCGCTGGTCGATGCCTCGGACATTGACGTGAACGTCTCCAATCAGGAAGTGACGCTGTCCGGCACCGTGCACACAAGGCAGCAGCGAAGGCTCGCGGAAGATTGCGCGGAATTCGTCTCCGGCGTGAAGCACGTGCAGAACAATCTGCGGGTGAAGCAGCCTTCATGGTCTTCAAATCAGCCGTCGAATTCCGGCGGGCAGAGCTCGTCTTCATCCGGGAGCAGCAGCACGACCACGAGATGACCGCCGTTGCATAGCGGCCGAGAAGGCGCTTTCGGGCGCCTTCTTGTTCTGAGCCTCGCGAAAAATCGCGAATCGCTGTTACGATTCGCATGTCGATTCGCAGGGGACGGGAATGTCGGCGCAAGTGGTAAGCCTGAATGGAACGGTGCTCGCAACCGAAGTGCCGCAACCGAACGAAACGCTGGTGCACGAGCTGGAACGGCTGCTGCAGGCCGCGCGGGCAGGCCAAATCGTCGGAATGGCCGCCGCCTATCAGCATCAGGATCGCCTCATCACCTATTCCTATGCCGGCATGATCGGCGGATTTGGCCTGCTCGGCGGACTGGATTGCCTGAAGGAACGGTTACTGCGGCTCGTTCTGTCGCGGGACTGAACATCCAACCCGCGAATTAGGAGGCGAAGCGCCCGCGGAGTTCCTACAGCTCCTGCTTGGGTAGTGTCCTAATTTGACTGACGCCAAGCGCCCTTCGACACGCCATACGAGAACTGGGCTTGTTCCATCGCGGCGTCCAGCGTGTCTTGCAGATAGTCCCAAGCGCAGGCGTCGTCGTCACCCTCAAATACGTACAAGTAGAAGCCGACAGTTGGGTCTTCCTCTATGACCAAGCGCGTAACTTTGGGATGATGCTGGACGGCTGTCTCCCACCTCATTTGGCCTTCCCCTCCGCCACTATCGCCGCTCTAACCGCTGCTACAGGCGAGTCTATCGGCCCTGTATGCAGCACGGCAAAGAACCGGCGCTTGCCGCCTTCCGTCTCGTATGACCACGCATAGGCTCGATTACAGCCGCTAGGGCTGCTCTTGAGGTCAAACACGGCAACCGTGCCGTTCCAGACCGTTTGGTCGCCATGCCTATCAGTGACGGGCACGGATTGCACGTAATG
>JAICVV010000328.1 GCA_025935155.1 Alphaproteobacteria bacterium | reverse complement strand
GCTTGCCGCATCAGCCAGATTGGCGGTGGCCACACCGTTTCTCCATTGAGCACAGAGAGCAACCGCTTCTCATCTTCCTTCAAGAAAGACTCCTTAGAGATGATGAAAGTGATGTTTACCCTGTGAATGTGTGGATGGTGTCGGGCATTGGCCTCGCTCTAGAGCGCAAATCCTTTCGACTCAAGGTCGGCGGCCGGCGGTTTCCATCCACATTCGGTTGGTGCGGCCCGCGAATAACCGCGCGGTCCGCGAACAGCGCCTGTTGGCAACCGTGATTGCAGCGTGAAATCGGGCGCTTCCACTGCTAAGGATGCAGCGAATTGAGGATCGCTTGTGAGTAAGGTTTTTCATATTCATCTGGTTTCCGATGCCACAGGAGAAACCCTGAATGCCATCGCCAAGGCGGCGGCGGCGCAGTTCGAAGGCGTGGATGTCCAGGACCACTTCTATGCGCTGGTGCGGAGCCACAAGCAGCTCGAACGGGTGATGGAGCACATTCGTGAGGAGCCGGGTCTTGTGTTCTTTACCGTGGTCAATCCGGATCTGCGGCGGGAGCTGGAAATTCAGTGCCGGCAGTTGGGCATACCTTGCCAGGGCGTTCTGGATGCGCCGATCTCGATTCTGCGGCAGTTCTTCGGAGGCGCCACCGAAACGCACAAACCCGGTGGCCAGCATGAAGTGGACCAGCGTTACCTGCATCGGATCGAGGCATTGAACTTCGCCATCGCACATGACGATGGCCAGTCGCTCGATCTGCTGAACGATGCGGAAGTGATTCTGGCGGGCGCCAGCCGCACCTCGAAAACGCCAACCTGTGTGTATCTGGCGATTCGTGGTGTGCGTGCCGCGAACGTGCCGCTGGTGCCGAACATTCCACCGCCACTGCAGCTGCTTGGCGCGCAGGCGCCGCTGGTGGTGGGCCTGTGGGCATCGCCGGACCGGCTGGTGCAAATCCGGCGCAATCGCCTGACCGTGCTGGGTGAGGTGCGCGATACGGCTTATGTAGATTTGGACACAGTGCGGGCGGAAGTCGCGGCGACCCGCAAGCTGTTCGAGCAGCAGGGCTGGCCAGCGCTGGATGTCTCGCGCCGTTCCGTTGAGGAGACCGCGGCCGCGGTGATCAATCTGCTCACCGAGCGGCGGGAAGCTGTACAATGAGCAGCGGTGTCCGGGTTGCTGGTGCGATCGGTTTCCCGATTGCGCATTCCTTGTCGCCGAGACTGCACCGGTTCTGGCTGGATGACCTTGGCATTGCTGGCTCATACGTTCCGCTAGCAGTTAGGCGCGAGAATTTTTCCACGGTGATTCAAGGCTTGCGCTCTGCAGGCTTTACTGGGGTCAACGTAACGGTGCCGCATAAGCAGGCAGCTTTTGCCATCGCCAACACTGTGGACGAAGCCGCACGCAAAACCGGCGCGGCAAATCTGCTGGTGTTTGAGCCTGAAGGAACGATCCACACCCGCAACACGGATGTGGATGGGCTGTGCGCAAGCCTGAGTGAAGAAATCGGAAGCGAAAAAATAAAGGACAAGGTTGCCGTGGTGCTTGGCGCGGGTGGTGCTGCACGGGCGGCCGTGTTGACACTGGACCGGCTCGGCGTGCGGGAGGTTCGAATTCTGAACCGCAATTTGGCTCGGGCCATCAATCTCGCGGCAGAGCTTAAACCGCATGTCCGCGCGAAGTTGGTTCCGTTGGCGTGGAGTGAATGGAACGCCGCGGCGACCGATACCGCGTTGCTGGTCAATGCCACCAGCGGCGGCATGGCTGGCGCAGAGCCATTGGACATTCGTGTAGATTCATTGCCCTCTGAGGCAGCGGTGTACGATCTCGTCTACAATCCTCTGGAAACGGAACTGGTGAAGCAGGCTCGGCGACGCGGGCTTCTTGCCGCCAACGGCCTGGGCATGCTGATGCATCAGGCGGCGCCCGCATTCGAAACCTTCTTCGGCGCCAAGCCGCAGGTGACCCCAGCCTTGCGCGCGCATCTGGAAGCCGCGCTCAGATCATGAGCGCGGCGCGGCCGTATCTGGTTGGGTTGACCGGCTCCATCGGCATGGGAAAAACGGAAACGGCACGTCTGTTCGCCGAACTTGGTATTCCGGGCTACGACGCTGACGCCGCCGTCCACAGGCTGTACGAAGCGGGCGGGGGGGCGGTTCCCAAAATTGCGAAAGCGTTTCCCGGCTGCGTGGCGAACGGCCGTGTGGATCGCGCTGCCCTGGCAAAGGCGGTGGCGGCCGAACCCGGCGGCCTTCAACGGCTCGAAGCCATCGTGCATCCGCTCGTCGCCGAGGAGCAGCGCGCATTCCTGGATAAAGCGGCCGCGGACGGTGCCGAAATGGTCGTGCTCGAAATCCCGTTGCTATTCGAAACCGGCGGCCACATCCGTATGGACGCAGTTGTCGTCGTCACGGCGCCCGCAGAGGTGCAGCGCGCGCGCGTGCTGGAGCGCCCCGGCATGACGGAAGAAAAACTCGACCACATTCTGTCCCGCCAAATGCCGGATGCAGAAAAGCGTGCACAAGCGCATTTTGTGGTTGAGACAGACAAAGGGTTCGCTCACGCTCGCGCGCAGGTGAAAGAGATTGTGGCCGCCTTGCACGCGCGCCGCCGGAAGGACGACAAGCTTGCGTGAAGTGGTGCTCGATACCGAAACCACCGGCCTCGATCCGGTCGACGGGCACCGCATCATCGAGATCGGCTGCGTGGAGCTGCTCGATCATCTCCCCACCGGAATTACCTTCCAGCGCTACCTAAATCCCGAGCGGCTGGTGGGTGACTCCGAACGCATCCACGGC
>JAICVV010000254.1 GCA_025935155.1 Alphaproteobacteria bacterium | reverse complement strand
GAGCAGGTAGTTGTTCACCACGAAGCCCCAGATGAGGTCGTTGGCGCGCAGCATGTTGAAGGTGGTCGCCATCTTGCCGCCTTCCAGCACGCCGCCGGCGTTCTCCATCTGCTGCTTCATCGCGGCGAGCTGTTCTTCGTCAATGAAGATCTGCAAATCGCCTGCTTCGCTGAAATCTGCTTGTGCCGCGAAAAACGTGGCGGAGTTGACGCGGTCGTCGCCTTTGGCTGCCATGTAAGCAAGCGTGGCGGACAAGAGCGTGCCGCCGATGCAGTAGCCGATGCAGTTGACCTTCGCAGCGCCGGTTGCCGCCTGCACCGCGTCAAGACCCGCGAAAATGCCTTCGCGCATGTAATCTTCGAAGCCCTTCTTCGCGAGGTGCTGGTCCGGATTGACCCAAGACGCGACGAACACCGTGTAACCGCGCGACACCGCCCAGCGGATGAAGGAATTCTCCGGCCGCAAATCCAGGATGTAGAATTTGTTGATCCAGGGCGGGAAGACCAGCAGCGGGATCTCGTACACCTTCTCCGTCGTGGGCTCGTATTGCAGGAGTTCGATCAGCTCGTTGCGGAACACAACTTTGCCGGGCGTGAGCGCAATGTTTTCGCCCACCTTGAAGGCATCCTTGGTCTGGCGAATGGCGACATCGCCGCCGCCGCGCTCCAGGTCTTCCAGCAGGTGCTGCAGGCCGTTCACCAGATTCTCGCCATTGCTCTGCAAGGTGGTGCGCAGCACTTCCGGATTAGTGAGCACGAAATTGGTGGGAGCGATCGCATCGGCGAACTGCTTGGTGTAGAAGGCCACGCGCTTGCGCTGCTTCTCATCGAGCCCGTTTACCTGCGCTACCGTGTTCTGCATCCAGTTGGCGGTGAGCAGATAGCTTTGCTTGATGAAATCGAAGACCTGGTTTTCCTGCCACTCCTTGTCGCGAAATCGCTTATCCCCGCGCGCCGGCTCGACCATCGGCTCGGCCGCGCCGCCCATCATGCGGCGCGCGGTGCGTTCCCACAGCCCCATATAGTCGCGCCAGAGCCGGAATTGCGCCTCCATGATCACCGCCGGATCGGCCACGATGCCGCGCAACAGGTCCATGAAGGCGCCGGTGATGTTCAGCGGGTCGAGTGGCTGGTTGGTGCCGAGCTTTCCTGCCTGCCGCGCGACGAAATCGCCCAGTAGCCGCTGCGACTGGATGCCGACCTCAACCATATTGCGGGCAAAGGCGCCGGGATCGCCGATCTGATATTCGGTGGCAGAAGGAGACGAAGCGCCAGCTGCGCTTTTCGGATTTGCAGTTGTCATGGGCTCGTGGAAGTAGCGGATTCGCCGGCGTTGATACTCGCGGGTTACCGTGGCCGCAAGCATTTGACAGGGTTTGCGCCGTCCGTGCCGCGGGCTGTATAGGGGCGCTTTGGGCTGGCGCGGATTTCGCGCCGAAGGGAGTTGCTTGAATGGTCAGGCCCGCATTTCGTGTGTTGATCCGGTTGGCCGCCGTCGTGACGATCACTGCCGGCGCCAGCGCGTGTTCCGATCTGCCCGATTGGCTGGGCGGAGATTCCACGCCGGCCGATGAAACGTCCTCCGCGGCGGAGGCACCGGCCAGCACCGGTCAACCAGCCGGTCCGGAAGGAAAGACCGTTGCGGAAGCGAGCGACCAATATCCCACGCTGGCCGATACCCCCGATAAAGCGCCAGCCGCCTCGAGCTCAGACGAACAAAAGCAGGTTTCGAATGCGCTGGTGGCCGATCGCAGCCAGGCCCAGTACAGCGCCGATGCGCTGCGCGCCGGTGATGTGACGGCCGCGGCGCCGCCGCCTCCAGCCTCCACGGAGTCCAGCACCGCCGTTTCACCGCCAAGTTCCGATACCTCTGATTCGGCGACAGCTGCGCCTGAGGCCGCCGCCGCACCCCCGCCGCCAAATACAACCACCTCTGCGCCTCCTCCTCCGGCAACAACAACGGCATCGAATGCGCCGCCGCCGGCCCCTGCCTCTGCTCCGCCGCCGCCACCTCCATCTTCGCGACCCGTAATGTCAGACGATGCTGCGCTCGGGTTCCAGCCTTCGCATGCACCGCCGCTCGATCCGGCTGTTGCACAGATGATGGGTGCGCCGCGCCAGCAGCAGCTGGCGAGTGTTTCTCGCACAACGGCAACAGCGCCGGTTTCTATCCCGGGCGGCGCAGCTGCTGCTGTCATCACCTTTCCGGAAAACTCCGTCGGGCTGGATGCGAACGGCGTTGCGCAAGTGCAGGCCGCGGTCGCGGCCTTCAAGGCAAAGGGCGGCAGCGGCTACGTGCGCGTGGTTGGACATTCGGCAAGCGGCGCGCCCAATCTTCCGGCCGATAAACAGCTGATGCAGAGCTTCGAACGGTCGCAGGCCTGTGCCAATTCGGTCGCGCGGGAGCTGATCAAGGAAGGCGTCCCGGCCAATCGCGTGCTGGTGGATGCGACAAGCACGCTGGCGCCGGGCGAACAGCGCCGCGCCGAGATATTCTTCTGACTTGATCGCGCTGCATCGGGGAAGCGCATGATAGAGCCATTTCGCATTGCGCTTGCCGGTCTCGGCCATGTCGGCGGCGGCGTGGCGCAGATTCTGCTGACGCGCGGGGCAGAGTTGTCGCGGCGGGCGGGGCGCGAGCTTCAGCTTGCGGCAGTGTGCGCGCGCGATCGGCACAAGCCGCGGCGCGCCGACGTTTCATCAATTCCGTGGATCGACGATGCAGTTGCACTCGCCAATGCCGATGCCGATTTGGTGGTAGAAGTCATTGGCGGAGAGGGCGAACCGGCCTTGTCCCTCATTCGCGCGGCGCTGGAAAATCGCAAGGCGGTGGTGACGGCCAACAAGGCGTTGCTTGCAACGCATGGCGCGCAGCTTGCGATGCTGGCGGAAGAGCGGGGCGTGCCGCTCCGTTTCGAAGCGGCGGCGGCGGGTGGCATTCCCATCGTCAAGGGCTTGCGCCAGAGCCTCATCACTTATGGAATCGATGGCATTCACGGCATCCTGAACGGCACGTGCAACTACATCCTCACCCAGATGGAGGCGACGGGCCGCGCCTTCGCGGAGGTTCTGGCCGAAGCGCAGGCGCGCGGCTATGCGGAAGCAGATCCCGAAATGGACGTGGGCGGGATGGATTCCGCGCACAAACTCGCGCTGCTGTCGGCGCTCGCCTTCGGCGTGCCGCCGGACGTGCGCGCGGTTCGCGTTGAAGGTATCCGGCATATTTCGCGGGCCGACATAGCCTTCGCAAAAGAGTTCAACTACCGGATTAAACTGCTTGGAATCGCTCGGCAAACGCCCCATGGGCTGGACCAGCGGGTGCAACCGGCGCTGGTGCGGCTGGGGACGCCACTGGCCGATGTCGGATTCGTGTTCAATGCTGTGGTGGCGAATGCGGGTGCCGCGGGACCGTTCACGTTCGAAGGCCGCGGCGCAGGTGAAGAGCCAACCACATCGGCGGTAATTTCCGACATTGTCGACATCGCTCGAGGCGAACGCGGTCCCGCGTTCGGCTGGCCGGCGAAGGAGCTGCGCGCCATTCCGCCCGCGCCGCCGGACGCGCACGTTTCTGCTTACTACCTGCGCTTCGACGTTCGCGATCTGCCCGGTGTGTTGGCGGAAATATCGACGTATCTGGCGCGCGAAGACGTTTCCATCGAGAGCATGATTCAGCGCGGTCGCAACCCCGGCGAGCCGGTGGCCATCGTAATGGTGACACATGAATGTTCTGAAACCGCTGTCTCGCGCGCGCTGACGGCGATCGGCATTTCCGACAAGATTTTGGCACCGCCCTGCATGATCCCGATCGAGAACGGATGAAGGATGCCGGCGCCGCTTTACCGCCGCGCCGGCAGTCCTCCCTCAGTCCGGCCTGGTGAGGGCAGGGCGAGTCTGGCCGGTTCAGTTGCCGGTGAAGCGCGTTGCGGAAAACTCGCCGGCAATCTCGTTCACCAGATTGCCGTTCACGTCGTAAAATTT
>JAICVV010000025.1 GCA_025935155.1 Alphaproteobacteria bacterium | reverse complement strand
TCGCCAGCCAATTCGATGAAACGCGCAGGCACTTCGTGCTCACGCGCCTTCCAGGAAAGGTAGAACGGGTCGATCGGCACGCAATGACCGCCCAGACCGGGGCCCGGGTAAAATGGCATGTAGCCGAAGGGCTTGGTGGCGGCGGCTTCGATAACTTCCCAGACGTCGATCTCCATGTGCGCGAAGATGTGCTTCAGTTCGTTGACCAGCGCGATGTTCACGCAGCGGAAGATGTTTTCGGTGAGCTTCACCGCCTCCGCCGTCGCCATATTGGCGACCGGCACCACGTGCTGGACCAGCTGCCCATAGAACGCCTCTGCCAGCTGGCGGCTCGATGGGTCGTCTGCACCAACCACCTTGGGGATCTCCGAGGTGCGAAATCCAGAACCGGGATCCTCACGCTCCGGCGAATAGGCGACGAAAATGTCGCTTCCAACCTTCAGGCCGCTAGATTCCAATGCAGGCTTTACGATCTCCATCGTGCAACCCGGATAGGTTGTCGATTCCAGGCACACAAGCTGATCGAGCCGCACCGCCTCTCCAACGGCTTCGGCCGTGCGGCGCACGTGACTGAGATCGGGCTCCCTGTATCTGTTCAGGGGAGTGGGGACGCAAATTACAACAATATCGACATCGGCAATTTCAGCGAGATTGGCGCTGGCCCGAAAACGGCGGTCGAGCAGCATAGTGGCGATCTTCGCATCGGGGATTGTGCGGATCGTGGAGTGACCGCGGTTGAGGGCTGCTACACGTTCGGGATCGATGTCGAAGCCGACGACGCGAAATCCCTTCTCATGGGCCGTAATAGCCAGCGGCTGGCCGACATAACCCATACCGACGACACCCACGGTCGCGTTTCCAGAACGGAACGACGCTGCCAGACGCGCTACACGCGGAGACAATTCTTCGGCCAGCGGTGCGGCCGCGAAAGCCTCTTCTTGCCCACCCAATCTCATTGAACCACTCCCCACTGCACTTGATGCTACGCGTGCACCCGGCCTTTTCCTGCCCATGGGGCCGTGGCTGCCGGGAACTCTAGTTCCATTTGTCATCGATTGCCAACAATAGGGGGCCTAGACTTCATCCATGAGAACCAACGAATCGCCATCCTGGCGATAGCGTTCCCCACTGCGACTGCAAATCATTGTCTGGTCCAGCCGTTCGCCACTCCGGCTGACCCAGCCGAGGAATCTGGCCGGATTTCCGGCGACCAGAGCGTGAGCGGGGACATCGCGGGTAATGACCGCTCCTGCCCCCACCATCGCGTACGCGCCGATCGTGTGCCCGCAAACAATTACCGCATTGGCGCCGATACTGGCACCCCGCCGTACGACGGTCGGAAGAAACTCTGCCTTCCGGCTCACATGCGCCCGCGGCAGCAACACATTGGTAAACACCATGCTCGGTCCACAGAAAACGTCGTCCTCCAAAGTTACGCCTTCGTAAATCGAGACATTGTTTTGGATTTTGCAGCCGTTGCCGACGCGAACGTTCGGTCCGATCATCACATTCTGAGCGATGACGCAGCCTTCTCCGATCCGGCTACCGGAGAGGATGTGCGCAAAGTGCCAAATCCTGGTTCCCGCGCCGACCTCGGCACCGCTGTCGATAATTGCCGTAGGATGCGCAAAGAACGGAGATGTCATATGAACGAATCTGATTTGACATCACAGGGCTAACCGTGCGGCCGTTACTGCGCAAGGGCAAAATTCTCATGCAGTAATCTGGACCCGGCCAGAGCGGCCGGGCGGCGGAGTTTGCCCCTCGAGCGTCCGATAAAGCTCAAGCAACCGGCGGCTATAAACCGTCCAATTGTCAGCTTCGATGAAGCGGCGGCAGCCGGCCCGTGCCTGGTCAATCATCTCCGGCGTGAGCGAAGCCACCAAACTCGCAATGGCTTCGGCGCTGAACGTATCGGGTAGGACCCACCCGCAGTTGTAACTCTCGACGATACGCCGCATTTCAGCAAAGGGCTGCACAATCATCGGAACGCCCGCATTCGGATACTCCCAGAGCTTGTTGGGTGTGGCGATCCAGTGATTAAGAACGGTGTCTTCATAGGGAACGATCCCAACCGCTGCGCCTTGTGTCCACGACAGCAACTCCGCCGGTGGCACCGCCGCGAGGAAGCAAACTTTGCCTGCTGAATTACTGTCTGACCCGATCGCCTTTAGCGGCTCCAGTAAAGGCCCACTGCCCATCATCACCAGAGTCCAATCGCGCGGCAGCAAGGAGGCCGACCGCACCAACGTTTCAAGGCCGCGGTGCTTCGTGAATCCGCCCTGGTAGAGAAGGATGTGCTGCTCCAGCGGCAACCCGGCCGCACGATGCAGCCGTCGATCATATGCGCCTGCGGGCGTGTGTTCTGTTGCGTTACGGATGACGATCGCCCGCGGAGCAGCAGGATATGAATAGCGATAATAGCGCGCCGCACTGTCGTTCACCGCCACAAACCCATCTACCGAAGGCAGATATCTTGCGTGAACGCGCGCAAAATAGTCTGTGGCTCCAAATCTGCGGGCCGCAACGGCTTCGTAAATTTCATGGGCATCGTAGATGAGCGGAATGCGTAATGCTTTCTTCACCATGAAGCCGGTGGGAAGCGCACTACAGTCATGACAGTGGACCGCGTCAGGACGAAGACCGATCGCGGCGGAGGCGAGCCGCCGTGAGCGGTACCGGTACGACGAGAAGTTCGGAAGGCCGGTACCCAGAAGAGCCAGCGGCGCCGTCAGAAGCTCCAGCATCCAATCCGGAAGCCAGTTCGGAATACGGGAACGGATCGCTGGAAATACCGCCGCAAGCGGGTGCTCGCCAGGTTCAGAAATGATTTCCCGCCGGAGGCCGTCTTCGTTCCTCCTACGTTGCGCCATTCCATTCCGGATGCACCGCGAGATGAAGCGAGTGAGGTACGCAAGGGCAAGCAGAGCGGCAGTCAGAACAGCGGCACTGAACAGGAGGCGATCTCTCCGTGCCGTAATTTGCCAGTTCGTCCGGACTGCGGCGGAAGCCGCCCACCCGTACAGCAGATATGTTTCATAGCCCACCGCAAAAGCGATGAGCGCCAGAGCAACGGCGCGCAGGATGTTTTTCTGGATGCGGCTCCTTTCGCAGGGTACGCGAATGACGCGTACCCCGTCGGGGAGTTGTTCATCGAGAATTGCGATGCCGCCTTCAGGGATGCCCACCACGATCACCGAGTGGCCAGCCTGCCGGAGCGAATGCGCTTCCCGCATGACCCGGCCATCGCGCGTGCCGTTGTTATGAACGATCATGCAAATTTTCATGAAACCACGTTCGGCGCGATAACGCTTCTCCGTTGCCGGCTGACACCGTCAGCGTTGAGCGAGGATTGTCAGTTAACCGCGACCGCTCTTGCCAGCGGTGTTACCGCCGCGGCCGCCGCAACCGCGCGCGTGCGGACCGTTTCGCCGCCGAGCGCCATCGAACTTGCCGCCGCTTCGAGAACCCGTAACACGCGCAACCCTTCCACGCTGTCCGTGCGCGGGGTTTTGCTCGCCGCAACACAGGAGAGGAAGTGGGTGAACTCTTCGCGCAGCGGTTCTTTTTCTTCGAGACGGACAAGCACCGGCTCCGCGCGAACGACCCGGACGGCGCCCGACGAAATGTCGATTCCATGGTCGAAGATCTGCAATTTCTCCGACCATTTCGCGGTGTCGTCAAAAACCGCCTGGGCACGCGAGCCGATCAAAACCAGCTTGTGCTCCTTCACGGGATTCAGCCAGGACACCGCGACGTCAGCCGTTACGCCATTGGCGAAATCCAGATGCACACGGGCGATATCGGCGATGTGGGCGTTGAGAATCGGGCGCCCATGCGCAGACACGCGCTGGGGCAACTCACCGAAGATCGCCAGAATGATGGAGATGTCGTGTGGCGCCAGCGACCACAACACGTCCTCCTCGCTCCGGAAGCGTCCGAGGCTCAGCCGCCGTGAATAGATGTGGCGCACCGTGCCAAGCCTGCCGGAACGCACCTCCTTCAACAGCTTGCGCACTGCAGGATGATAGCGAAGCACGTGGCCGACCATCAGCACACGCTGACGTTCGCGGGCAATATGCGAAAGAAGCTGCCCATCAGGGACGGTCATCGCGAGCGGCTTTTCGACGAACACGTGCTTGCCCGCTTCGAGCGCCTTGCGCGCATGGACTGCGTGAAACGCCGCCGGCGTGGCGATCGCCATCGCTTCAATATCGTCGTCTTCAAGGAGTTCATCGAACTGGCGCGCCGGTACGTCGTATCGCGAGGAGAATTCCGACGCGACACCATGCGCCAAATCGCTCACCGCGGTGAGAGCGCCGAGCTGCGAGAGGTTGCGGATGATATTCTTGCCCCACTGGCCGCAGCCGATGGCCGCAACCTTGGGCCGCGCCGTGCCCGCAAAGAGAATAGAGCTTGAGAGCCCTTCCTGCTCCGAGCTTTGATCCAAAACTTAAACCCCGCTGCTCGCTAAGACTCACCCTAACAAGGCGAACTGGCTGGTACAACAGCAGAATTGGGCGCAGCCTGCTAAAACGCCACAGTATTGCCAAAGGGGCACAAACTGGGCAGTAAGCCCTGCCCTTCCGGGCAACGGGGAGCGAATTCTACGGCGCGGCGGCCGGAGGAGGACCGGTTGTTGCCATCAAATTCCCTTCGTTTGCGGCCGGTTAATGCACATTCTTCTGCTCACCGATAATTTCGTGCCTGAAACGAACAGTCCCGCTCTGCGGGCCTATGAGCACGCGCGCGAGTGGGTTGCGGAGGGCGCGGATGTCACCGTCATCACTTCAATTCCTAATTTTCCCACGGGCGTTCCCTTAACCCCATATAGAAACCGCCCGTATCAGCGTGAGCGGATGAGTGGCATCGAGGTGGTCCGTGTGTGGACTTTTATGGCGCCGAATCGAGGGGTATTCCGGCGGTCGTTGGATTTTCTCAGCTTCGCCGCTTCGGGCTTCGCCGCCGGACTGTTTCGCTCGGCGGATGTTATCGTGGCTACCTCGCCGCAACTGCTGACCGGTGTTGCCGGCTGGTGGCTGGCAGCCGTGAAGCACAAACCATGGATTCTGGAGGTCCGCGACCTGTGGCCTGCATCCATTGTGGATGTGGGAGTCATGCGAGAAAATCTTTTCATCCGGATGCTGTCGCGGCTGGAACAGCGGCTTTACCGTCACGCCACGCGTGTGGTCGCAGTCAGTGCCGGAATACGCAATGGCCTTCTGGCGCGCGGCGTGCCAGACGAAAAGATCGGCGTCGTTCCGAACGGAGTCGATCTTAATCGCTTCGACAAAGAGCGGCGAAGCGGTCCCCCTGCCGCCGATCCAGCGCTCCGCAATAAGTTTATCGTCGCCTATGTCGGTACACACGGAATGGCACAGGGGCTTGAGACGGCGGTGGACGCCGCAGCTCGCCTCAAGACGAACGATATCCATTTTCTGTTCGTAGGCGATGGCGCGCGGCGTGAAGCGGTGATCGCTCATGCCAAAGAACTGCGGCTGAAGAATGTTACGTTTACTGGACTCGTGCCCCTCGTTGCCGCGGAAGAGTATCTGCGGCATTCAGAAATTGTGCTGATTCCGCTGAAACGGACGAAGCAGATTCAGATCACGTTACCAGCGAAGATTTTCGAAGCTGCGGCTCTGGGAAAACCGATGATCGTCAGCGCCGAAGGCGCATCCGCCGATCTTGTGCAACGCTACGGCGCGGGCCTTGTGGTTCCCCCGGAAAACCCTGACGCGCTTGCCGGCGCAATCGCAGAACTCTGCGGAGATTCATCGCTAAGAGCGCGATTGGCGCAAGGAAGCCTCGCGCTTGCGCGCGACTTCGACCGCCGGCGCTTCGCCAAAGACATGCTTGAACAAATCCGGCAGGCAGCCGGCCACGCGGACCGGTCTGCGCGCCCCTAGCCGCCGCTGCCGCTGCTACCGCGGTTCGCGCCAATCACTGTCAGGGCTGCAGCTGTCGTCGCCATCTTGCTGAGGATGTCCGTCGCGTTAATAGCAAAAACTGTCCAGTTAAACGGTAGCGGATCGCGCGGCACGACCACCATCGAGCCCGGCGGAATTTCGTGGCCGCCGCCAAAATTGAACCAGCTGTCGCCCTCCGGCCGCGAGGTCCCGTCCGGCAAAACCACAAACACCAGGCTATCGTCGGCCGAACCGTTTTCACCGCCCGCCAGAGCAATGTAATCGCGCACGGTAAGACCTCCGCGGTATGCGAAGGCGCCCTCGCTCAGGACCGCACCGGTTACGGTAACAGTAGCCGGACGTTTCGGCACGTAGATCGTGTCTCCGGATTCAAGCAGCACATCCAGTTCCGGCTTGGTCGCGAGGATGACAGGATCGGCGGTGACCGAAATCCGCCCAAGGGCGGGCATTGTGCGCAGTTCCTGCGCAATCTGCTCGACATAGGAAAGACCGGACGGATTCACCACTGTCGCCGGCTGGGTTGCAACCGTGGCGATATCGTCCTCCAGCAGACGGGCGGTACGCTGATTACCGTCGGCCTCCTGGATCGCGGCGCTCTGGCGGGTGAAGACCGTGCCGAACGGATAGGCTTCGTCGGTCAATCCACCGGCGCGGGCGAGCACAGAAGACAGCCGCTCGCCGCGTGTGATGTCGAAGGTGCCCGGGTAACGCACCTGGCCAAGAATCGTAATCGTCTCACCGTTGCGATCGGAAAATACCGGACGCAGCCGCACGCTATCGAACGGTTTTAGCGAAACGCTGGCGAAGTCCTGCGGCGTAACCCGCAGGGAGTTTCGTACCGTGCGCGAGGTGCCGTTGCTTGTATCGATGATCGTGGACGTAATCTCGACGGACGAGAGATCCGCTTCGCGCTGTACCCCGCCCGCTGCGGCCACGAGAGCGCCAAGGCTCGTATCGCCAACCGCGAGATACGGGCCCGGATTGCGCACTTCCCCATTGATCGTCACGAGATAATCGCGTGCGGAGTTCACCAACTCCACGGTCGGGACGCCAAGATTGGAGGCGATCTGGTCCAACGAAACCTGCGTCTGTGCTCCCTTGTTCGTGGCGACGGTAGCTGCGGCGCCGCCTGTCGCGCCTTCCGTCGCCTGCGCCTGGCCCAATCCGACCACTGCAGCACCGGTGCTAGGCAACGACGATGACGGAGTGGTGGTCGGTTGCGGCGGCGCGTTGCCCGCCTGCAAAGCTGCGGCAGCGGCCGCCGACGGCGCATTTTGCGCCAGCGCAGCGAGCGCAGCCGGAGCTATGCTGCTGCTCGTCTGCTGACTCGCACTGGCCGCATTACCGGACGCGCTCGCAGGCGGAGCCTGACCGGTTTGGGTGGAAGGTGTGCTACTCGATTGAGACGATGAAGATGTTCCGCCTGAGGTGGAGGGCGATGCCGACGTCGAGCTCGAACTTGAACTCGAACTCGGCGAACGAGATGCCAGAGGATTTTGGGAAGCGGAAGCGGTGGTTCCCAAGGCAGCGCTCGCGGCAGCGGCCAAGGTTGCGATCTCCGACTGGTTGAAGACGTAGACCGTATCGTTGTCGGCCAGCTTCAGATCTTCTTTCTTCTCGAACGTGTTTTCGATCGAAAAAGGGATAATCGTCTGGAAATTCGATTTCGGCTCCCGCCGGATCACAACGCCGTAGAGTGTATAGGATTGCGGCGTGAGGTCGTCGGTGTCGCGGATCAGGCGCGACATGGTCGGTGTGGCGCCTAAAGCGCGCGTGCCAGGCACTGAAACTTCACCCGACAGCGTGACGATTCCATTCGAGGCCGAGCGCTCGAAATCGACAAACAAAACTTCACCGGACTTGACGATGCCGCTCTTCCCGACAGCGACCAGTTGCGTGCGGCCATCGGGAAGCAGTTCGAGTTTGGTCAGCCGCTTGGCACCCGCCAATTCGGCACCCCCGGCAAGCGCGACAAGCGACTGCTCGGTGATCGCGCTCGCGCCGGGGGCAAGTTCGAAAATTCCCTGATTCTTCACGAGGCCTGCAACTGCTACCGTCTGCCCGATAGGCGGCACAATGATCCGGTCGCCTTCCGTCAGCCCTCCAGCCGCTGCAAACGACCCGCGGCCAATTAAAGAATAAAGGTCGAGCCGAATGCGGCGATGACCGCGCTCCAGAATGACGTTGCGAAGGCTGCCGGTTTTCTTGATGCCGCCGGAGAGAAGAATGGCATCCACCGGCGTGTTCAGTCCGGTAAGCGTCCGGACGCCGGGTGTTGCCACTTCGCCAGTCACCAGAACGGCAACCTGGCGCACAGTGCCGACGGAAACGAATGCTTGCGCGCCGATCTGAGACTTCGCCTCGCGTTGTACGATTTCAGCGCGGACATCGCCCAACGTGCGGCCGGCCGCTACGATTGGCGGCAGATCGGGAAGAATGATGCGGCCTTCACGGTCGATGGTGACCGTGTAGGCAATGTTCTGATGCCCTCTCAGAACAATATTCAACTGGTCGTTCACCCCGAGGACGTAACTATCCTGGAGGGCCCCCACCTGGGTCACCGGAACGCTGCTGCCCACGCCAAAGGTATCGTAACCGTATTGCGTCAAAGTGCGGCCGGCACGCTGCGAAAATAGTTGCTCGAGATGGGATGGCGCCTGAGAGGCCGCTGACGGAGCCGGCGGCGTTGCGGGTTGAATAGTTGTCTGCGTCGGTGCGGCAGGTGCCGACGGTATTTGCTGCGCAGGCGATGTGGTAGTCGCCGACGGCTGCCCGGAAATCGCATTCAGAATGCTTTGAATATCTGTGCCGCTGGGAACGGTGGTCTGGCCCTCTGCTCCGAAGGACCCGATCGCCGCAAGCGCAAGCCCAACCACAGCGGCCCGAATTGCGCCGGCGCAAACCTTTTTTAGCGACATTACCCCAGTTCTTTCCGTGCCGGAAAACCCAATTGAGTCCGGCTTTTACTCTGTGAGGTCCCCTGCTTCAAGCGGCGCACTGCCGCTGCCTGCGCGAGTGCGCCTGCGATGCCGCAAACGCGAGGCCTCCATTCACGATCGCCGCAATTTGCGTGACCGCTTTCCTCATGCGACAGAACGGAAACGCATAAGGGGGCTGAGTCCAGGCGTGATACCTCGCAAGAGTCTGTCCATGATTGCGGCAGGCATGTTCTTCCTGCCGCTTTCGGCAGGCGGTGAAACCAGTCGTTCATCCGCTCCTCTCCCGTGGATGAACACTGCATTGGGCGCGGACGCACGCGCCGATCTGCTGCTCGCCCAAATGACGGAAGATGAACAGCTTGAGATGGTGATGGGCTATGTGGGCGCCGATCAAAGGCTGCCCTATGGCCGTCCCCCACCCGAAGCGTTGAAGCCATTTCTTCCCGGGACGGCCGGTTACGTTCCCGGTATTCCGCGGCTCGGCATTCCGGCACTGGTGGAAAGCGATGCCGGGCTCGGCATTGCAAATAATTCACGTATGCGACCGCTGGATCAGGCGACCGCCTTCCCTTCCGGCGTGCTGACGGCGGCAACCTGGAACCCAGCGCTGGCACAGCAGGTGGGCGCGGCCATTGGCACGGAAGCGCGGGACCGCGGCTTCAACGTGCTTCTGGGAGGCGCCATGAATCTGGCGCGTGAGCCACGGGGCGGCCGTACCTTTGAATATGCCGGCGAAGACCCGTTGCTGGCCGGCATCATCGCCGGAGCGGAAGTGAGCGGCGTGCAAAGCCAGCACATCGTCTCGACCGTGAAGCACTTCGCGCTGAACGATCAGGAAACCGGACGAACCGTGCTGAACGCCGTCATCGACGAGGCCGCCGCGCGCGAATCGGATCTGCTTGCCTTCGAAATCGCTGTCGAACGCAGCGATCCCGGCGCCGTGATGTGTGCCTACAATCGGGTCAACGGCACGTATGCTTGCGAAAATCCGTTCCTGCTGACCAATGTGCTGAAGACGGACTGGAAATATCCGGGCTGGGTGCTCTCGGATTGGGGCGCCGTTCATAGCACCCAGGACTCCGCCAACGCGGGCCTCGATCAGGAGTCGGCGGCAGGGTTCGATGCGAAAGATTATTTTGGCCCACCACTGAAACAGGCGCTCGCCGATGGATCTGTTTCGCCCGCGCGGCTGCACGACATGGTGCATCGAATTCTGCGGAGCATGATCGCAAAGGGGCTGTTCGATTATCCGGCTGAGAAGCTGACGCTCGATCTAGAGGCAAATCGTCCGACTGCGCAGAAGGATGCCGAGGAGGGAATCGTTCTGCTCAAAAACGGCGCGAAGCTTCTTCCGCTCAGCCGAAGCGTGCCGCGCATAGCGGTGATCGGCGCGCATGCGGATATTGGGGTTCTGTCCGGAGGTGGCTCCTCGCAGGTCGTGCCTGTTGGCCATAGCACCGCCGATGAATTTCCCGTCGGGGGTGCAATTCAGGTTATGCGGAACGGCGCGAAAATTTTCCCTCGTGGGACGGAGCTTTTCGATCCGCCTTCGCCTCTTTTGGCGATTCGCGCGCTCGCACCGAATGCGACCGTCGCATACGACAGCGGTGAAAACGCGCAGACCGCTGCCCTGCTTGCGAAGCAATGCGACGTGGCGATCGTCTTCGCTTCGCAATGGATGGCGGAGGGCCGCGATGTGCCAACGCTCGGCCTGCCCGGCGAGCAGGATGAACTGATTGAAGCGGTTGCTGCCGCAAATCCGCGCACCATCGTGGTGCTTGAAACTGGCGGCCCGGTGCTGATGCCGTGGCTTGCGCGTGTGTCCGCGGTTTTGGAAGCGTGGTACGCCGGGAGCGGAGGAGCCGCTGCGATTGCGCGCGTGCTGTTCGGCGACGTGAACCCCTCTGGCAAGCTGCCCCTCACTTTTCCGCAAGGAGACGATCAGCTGCCGCGGCCCGTGATCCCAAGTGCGGCGCCGGGCATGCCGTTCGATGTGAATTATATCGAAGGCGCCGACGTGGGCTACCGCTGGTTCGAGCGCAAGAACCTGACGCCGCTCTTTCCGTTCGGCTTTGGGCTTTCGTACACCACGTTCCGCATAGAGGGACTTACAGCGAATGCGATGAACGGCACGGTTTCGGCGAGCGTCGATATAACCAATGCCGGCACGGTTGCGGGTGCCGAAACGGTTCAGCTGTATGCATCACCGCCGGACGACAATGGCTCAAACGTGAGCCGGCTTGTGGGCTTTAGCAAAATAGAATTGAAGCCGGGCGAAAAGCGCCGCGTTACGATTGTGGCAGAACCGCGCTTGCTGGCATCGTTCGACACTGCGCATCATGCCTGGCGCATGGCGGAGGGAACGTATCGGCTGAGCGCGGGCGATTCCTCCGCCGCACTGGGTCAGGCTATCGATGTTCACTTGCCTGCGCGGGAGTTTGCGCCATGA
This sequence comes from Alphaproteobacteria bacterium, assembly GCA_025935155.1. Taxonomy (GTDB): domain Bacteria; phylum Pseudomonadota; class Alphaproteobacteria; order Micropepsales; family Micropepsaceae; genus Rhizomicrobium. Next base: position 1,962 of record JAICVV010000025.1, on the reverse strand, counting down.
GCAGCGATGCGGCCGCGCCCGATGGTGCGCTGATTGCCGAACGGCGGCAGCCGCTGCTGCTTGGGCTGGTGGTGTTTCTGTTTTTCGCCTGGGGATTTGCGACGGTTCTCATCGACACTCTGGTGCCGAAGTTGAAGGGGCTTTTCGCGCTCTCGTATGCGGAAGTGATGCTGACCCAGTTCAGCTTTTTCCTCGGCTATTTCGTATTCTCGATTCCCGCGGGGTTCATCCTGTCGCGCATTGGCTATATTCGCGGCGCCATTCTTGGCCTGGCGGTGATGGCGTGCGGCTGCCTGCTGTTCATTCCTGCGGCGTCGCTCGCAGTATTTCCAGCGTTCCTGCTGGCGCTGTTTGTGATGGCCGCCGGAATCACCCTGCTGCAGGTGGTGGCCAATCCGTTCATTGCAGAGCTTGGCCCCGTCGCATCCTCGCACAGCCGCCTGACATTGGCGCAAGCGTTCAATTCACTCGGCACCACCATCGGCCCTTGGATCGGCGCGGTATTGATCCTGCGTACCGGCGTCACCGTTCACCCGCACGGGATGACGGCCGCGGCAATCGCCGCTGCGCGACGCATGGAAGCGCACTCCGTGCAGCTGCCGTTCGTGATAATCGGAGTGGCGCTCGCGTTGCTCGCCGCGGCCTTCTGGTTTCTGCGCCGCAGCGCTGCGCCGCCGGTGAGCGCCAAGATGGCGAAGCTCAGCGCATTGTGGGCGCTGCGCGATCGCCCGCGACTCATTCTCGGCACACTCGCCATCTTTCTCTATGTCGGCGCGGAAGTCTCCATCGGCAGCATCATGACCAATTATCTGATGCAGCCCTCCGTGCTTGGGCTGCCGGCGGAGCGCGCCGGAAAATTCGTCAGCCTGTACTGGGGCGGGGCGATGGTGGGGCGCTTCATTGGCGCATACGTCCTCACTCGGGTGCGGCCGGGGTTTGTGCTGATGTTTTGCGCCGTATGCACAACGTTTCTCGCTATCGCTTCTTCCTTCACCACCGGCGATGTCGCAGCCGGATCGCTACTTGCCGTCGGTCTTTTCAATTCCATCATGTTTCCCACCATCTTCGCGCTGGCCTCGGAGAATCTCGGAACCGAAACGCCCAACGGTTCGGCGCTTCTGGTGATGGGAATTGTGGGCGGCGCCATTGTGCCGGTGATCACCGGGGCTCTCGCGGATCGAACGGCCCTTGCGACGGCGCTGATCGTACCGGCGCTTTGCTACATCTGGATTTTGATTTACGGCTGGCTCACCGCCAACGGCCTTGGAAACGAAGCGGGCGAAAATACTGCCAGCACAGTCAGATGAATGCACATTGTGATCTTTCCGTCAGGCTCGGCTTCCGCGCAAGTCAGCGGCCAATGATGAGTCTCAGGCGGCCTGCTGGCTGACACCCTTCGTCAGCTGCGCATAGGCATTGTTGATTCGCATCATGTTCTCGGTGGCGAATTCCACGAAATCGTGTCCCAGACCGGTACCCCTCACCCGGTCGGGATGATTGGCCGTGCACAGTTCGCGATAGGCCTTCTTGATTTCCTCGATGGGGGCGCCTTCCGGCAGACCAAGGATCGAATACGGACATTTGCCGCGGTAAGGAGCCTTGGCGGCGGCCGGGAACCGCACTTGCCTGATCGTGGCCTTCGCCAGCGCCAGAGACTCGCCATCCGTTTCAACCGGCAGGAACTGCCTCTCATCGTTGAGCACATCGCTGACGCGGCCCTGCATGGGGAGAAACACCCTGGCGAAAAGCGATGTCCCGTCCGTCAGCGTAATCTCGACGGAAACGGCGCTCCTCTGAAGCGTGCGGGAACCCCCGTGGGTATGATCTCCGAGCCGCATTGGAGCATGTCCTCTCGCTACAGCCGAGGATGCTGCAAGCCGCGGGCCAATGTGGCGGCGCCCGCTTGCGCCACTTCATTCTTGCTTAACGAGAGGGTGAGTGCTGCTTTTCGCGATCGACGCG
>JAICVV010000006.1 GCA_025935155.1 Alphaproteobacteria bacterium | reverse complement strand
ATCCGCTCGCGCGTGTCGGCATCCTCTATAAATTCGGTATTGATCCGCATGGCTGTGATGGGCGTGCGCAAATCATGGCCGACCGCCGAAAGCAATTGCCGCTGACTTTCCATGGTACGGCTAACCTGATCGGTCATGGCGTTGAAGGCGGAGGCGGCGCGGCGGACATCGTCCGGCCCTTGTTCGGGGACGCGGGGTGCGGAGCCGCCGCGGGCGGCCACGGAGGCGGCCGCTGCGAGCTTCCCAAGCGGGCGCGCGACGCGTCCCGCCACAAGCGCGGCCGCCAGCGAGGTCATCACGATCGCAACGGCAGTCGCAACGAAGGATTGCACCGGCCATGGAGGCGGCGGCGGCCGGTAAAAGGTGGTGAACAGCTGGGTGCCGCGGACCAGCGGAATGATGATTTCCGTAACTGATTGCGCGTCGGCGCGGCGCTTCTTGTCCGCCTCTGTCGGTTGCCGGAATTCCACAAAAACGGTCCGGCGTGTTTTACCTTTTGGCAGCAGCGACTCGATGCGGGCTGCGAGCGCGCGCTCCTGTGTATTCATGTCGGTGTACGGCGCGGGTCCGCGATGGACCTGAAAATTCCACACCCCGGAACTCAGCGCATGGGCGGCCGCCGCGCGCTGCTTTGCTGGAATGGAGGCGAGCAAAGCTGCTGAGGAAATGGCGCGATCGATCAGCCGGTCCAGCAGCGCGCTTTCCGTAAGCTGCTGCTGGCCGCTGGTGAACCACGCCGCAACCGCGAGATTCGACAAAAGGACCGCCGCCGCGGTCACGATCACCAGCTGGGCGGCCAGTGTTTGCGGCCAAGGCCTGAATGTCATTCGAAAGCCGGATCGACCGCGAACATGTACCCGCCACCCCATACCGTCTTTATATATCGCGGGTTCTTGGGGTCAGGCTCCAGTTTTCTGCGGAGCCTGCTCACATGATTATCGATGCTGCGGTCGAACAGTTCGGCATCGCGGCCTTTGGTAAGGTCCAGTAGCTGGTTGCGGGTGAGCGAAATCTTGGGCCGTTCGATCAAGGCCCGCAGCAGGCTGAATTCGCCGCTGGAAAGCGCAGTGGCCACACCATCGGGCCCGATCAGCTCCCGCTGGCCGGTATCGAGGGTCCAGTCGCCAAAACGTATTCGTTCGGCCTCGGGCGGCCGCTGACGAGGGGGAAGCGCCTGCGTCCGGCGCAGCACCGCGGCAATGCGGGCGATCAGTTCGCGCGGGCTGAAAGGTTTGGCGATGTAGTCGTCCGCCCCCATTTCGAGACCTATGATCCGATCCACTTCCTCGCCGCGCGCAGTGAGCAGGATCACCGGGATTTGCGAAGTCTCGCGAATGGAGCGGCAGAGGCTCAGGCCATCTTCGCCCGGCATCATGATGTCGAGCACCACCAGATCGATGCCCGAGCTGCGCAGCGCCTTGCGCGCGGCCAATGCGTCGGCCGCCGTGGTGGTGCGGTAGCCGTGCTCGCGCAGATAGCGGGCCAGAGGATCGCGAATGTCCCGCGCGTCCTCCACGATCAGCACATGCGGCTTGGCTTCTTCCCTGACCATGGTCGTTACCGTCCGCCGACGATGCGGTGTTCCGGCCCGCGAGGCAATCGCATTTGTCGCAATTCTTCGCGGGGGCGGAGGAGGCGGCTCCACTGCGACCTTTACCAGGATATTGGACAAATCTTCGCGACATGCACAAAGTCAAATAGGTTCGAGTGAACGCTTACAGGGGGAAATCATGCAGAATCGAATTCGTTATGCGCTCATTGCAGGTGCCGTGGTCCTTGCCGGCGCCGGTATGGCCGGCGCGGCCATGCAGCCCGCGCCATCGAACCATCCTCAACAGAATGCGCATCGAGCGCCCCTGCCTCGCGGTCACGGGCGTGCAGGCCAGCGGTTCCTTTCGGAATATGACCTGAACCACGATGGTAAGGTCACGCGCGACGAGTTCAATAAAGCGACCGGCCAACGCTTTGCCGAAGCGGCCGGCGGCGGCAAGCTGATGACCGAAAAGCAGTTCGAGGGATTCCGCACCCACAACCTTCATCAGCACGCAGACCAGAGCTTCCGGCGCGCCGACTGGAACGGCGACGGCAGGCTCACCTACGACGAATTCGCCAATCCGATCCGCGCCAGTTTCGAGCGCGCTGACAAGCAATCGGCGGGCGTTATCGTATGTCATCAACGGAACGCGGCGACCGTGACGAAGGGTGGACATAGCCGCCGTGGCGGCGGCTCGCGCGGCGCAGGGAGTTTCTGCTCGCGGGACGATCTCAACCACGATGGCAAGGTGACCCGCGCGGAACTGGATCAGGCGCTGCATCGGCAATTCTCAGCCGCCTCGAAAGGGAATGCGCTGACGAAGGACCAGTTCACTGCGATGCAGGGCTCACGGGCGGAAACGACCAGCGCGCGTGCGTTCCAGCGCCTGGATGCGAATCATGACGGCAAGCTGACAGTGCAGGAATTCTCTGCATCGCAGCAGAAGACGTTTGCCCGCATGGACCGCAACGGCGATGGCGTGATCTCGCGGGATGAAATGACCTCCCGCCGGAGTTACGCCAGCCGGAGCAGCAACCGCACCTGAGATGTGATTCTCAGAGTGGCGCGCGGATGATGGAATGCGACAAACCATCCGCGCGCAGTTCGAGCGTCATTTCGGCAAGAATGGCAATAGCGATTTCTGCCGGTGAGCGTGCGCCGATTGAGAGACCGATCGGGCCATGAATGCGGTCCAGCGCGGCCCCTGAGAAGCCATGCTGCGCGAGTCGCTCGCGGCGCGCGGCATGCGTTATCTTTGAGCCCAGCGCGCCGATGTAGAAGCAGTTGGATTGCAACGCGGCGGTTAGGGCGGGATCGTCCACTTTGGAATCATGCGTCAGTGCGACCAGCGCACTTCTTGAGCCGAGCGGTGCTTTGGCCAAAGCTTCTTCGGGCCAATCGTGCGAGATCGCGATGTTTGGAAACCGTTCGGCGGTCGCAAAGGCAGTCCGCGGGTCGACGACGCGCACCTGATAGCCCGCGAGCTGCGCCATCGCGCACAACGGCTGTGCGATATGGACCGCGCCGACCACCGCCAGATCAAGCGGCGGATTGTAGACGGTCAGAAACCAGGTCCGGCCGTCAATCTCGGCAGAACTGCTTCGATCGGCGCGCGCCGCTTCCGCGGCCGCAAGCCCGAGCAGTGAGGTATCGGCGGCCGGATCGATCAGACGATCTTCGCCCGATGTCGGTTCGATGGCACGCACGATCGCGCGATTTTGGCGGCGAGCATCGTTCAGGGCCTGTAGAACGTCTCGCTTCATTCAGTAACGGGTTCGACGAAAATTTCGATGCGGCCGCCGCAGGCAAGACCTGCGGACCAGGCCTGTTCATCGCTGACGCCGAATTCCAACATTCGGTGGCGGCCATCCTGGATCGCCACTTGCGCCTCTTCGATCACCGCGCCCTCCACGCAACCGCCGGAAACCGAACCGGCGAAAGTGCCGTCATCGCGCACGGCAATCTGGCTGCCCGCTGGCCGCGGCGCCGAGCCCCAGGTTTTCACCACGGTTCCAACTGCTACGCGGTGCCCGGCATCGAGCCAGCTTTGCGCTACGCCGAGCACGTCGTCCTTTGTGGGGGCGCTCACGTCCGGTTCTCGAGTGCCGCCGCCACAGCGCGTTTTGCCATTACCGTTATCAAGTGGGCGCGATATTCCGCGGAGCCATGGATGTCGGAATTCAGCCCATCGGCAGAAACGGAAATGGACCCAACCGCCTCCGGTGAGAAGGCATCCGCAAGTGCCGCTTCCATTTTCTGCGCGCGGAAAACGCACCCGGCAGCGCCCGTCGCGGCGACGCGAATGCCCGCTTCTGTATCGGCTATGAATACGCCAACCATCGCGTAACGCGACGCTGGATTGGCGAACTTCGCGTAACCGGCTCGTTTCGGAATAGGGAAAGAGATCTCGGTAACGATCTCGCCTTCGTCCAGCGCCGTCGCAAACATTCCGGTGAAGAAATCGTCAGCGGCAATGCTGCGCCGCGTAGTCGTAACGGTTGCACCGAGGCCAAGGACGGCGGCCGGGTAGTCTGCTGCCGGATCGTTGTTTGCGACCGAGCCGCCGATGGTACCCAGATGGCGGACAGCGGGATCTCCGATTTCAGAGACCAGATGCGCGAGCGCCGGAATACGATGGCGGACCAGGTCCGAATCCATCACCTCGGAATGCGTTGTCATCGCACCGATTGCGACCCCGCCGTCGCGTTCTCTGATATAAGAAAGCTCCGGCAGGCCGGAAATATCGATCAGCGCAGACGGATTCGCCAGCCGCAGCTTCATCGCCGGAATCAGCGAATGACCGCCGGCCAACAATTTGGCATCGGGCGCATGCGCCAGCATGGCCTCCGCATCCTTCACGGACTGGGCGCGGCGATAGGTGAAAGGGTAGGCGATCATGCAGCCGCCTCCGCGATCTCCTTTGCAGCCGCTTCGATCGCGTTCACGATGTTGTGGTAACCGGTGCAGCGGCAGAGATTGCCTTCCAGCTCCTGACGTATGGTGTTGCGGTCGGGCTTTGGTTTACGCCGGATCAGATCGATGGCGGTCATGATCATGCCGGGGGTGCAAAACCCGCACTGCAGCCCATGATGATCGCGGAACGCTTCCTGCACCGGGTGCAGCTTTCCGCCTTTCGCCACACCTTCGATGGTCACCACATCTGCACCCGATGCCTGAACCGCAAACATGGTGCAGGACTTCACCGCCCGCCCGTTCAGCAAGACCACGCAGGCGCCGCACTGGCTGGTATCGCAGCCGATATGCGTGCCGGTCAGGCGCAAACTGTCGCGCAGAAAATGAACCAGCAAGGTGCGGTCTTCCACCTCGGCGCTCTGCCGTTCGCCGTTCACCGTTAGACTTACCGCCGTCATTCTTCGTTCCTTATCACAGCGCCACGCCAAAGAGGATCAATAGGATCACTATGATGGCGATTAGTCCTGCCACCCAGATTTCCGGAGCCAGCCCTTCGGACTTGCGGAGCGTTGGTTCGGGATCCTGCAGCACCTGCGGCGGCGTTGCGAACGCCATGTCCGGATCGGCGGCAGCGGCGGCGGTCTGCATGGTGGTCACTTCTGAACAGAAGCGTGAGAAGAAATCGTCGGCGAGCTGCCGTGCCGCGCCGTCGATCAACCGCTGGCCGACTTGTGCCAGCCGCCCCCCGATGGTGGCCTTCGCCGTGTAGGAGAGTGCGGTGCCTCCGTTCTCCGGCGACAGCAAAACCTCGGCTTCGCCTTTCGCAAAGCCTGCCACCCCGCCTTGGCCATCGCCCTTCAGCACGCAACGCCGCGGCGGCTCTGCTTCCGTGAACTCCACCCGGCCTTTGAAAGTGGCATTCACTGGCCCGATCCTGATTTTCAACGAGCCGCTGAAGTGACCCGCCTCCGTCCTTTCCAGAGTTTCACAACCAGGAATGGAGATTTTCAGAATGTCGGGATCGTTCAACGCGTCCCAAACTGCCTCCGGAGGCGCCGGTACCACGTAGCGGCCGGTGAACTGCATCTCGGGCGGCGCCTTTGAGGGACGATTCGGGTACTATCCCGCCCCGCGGCATCCGGCAACGACGATAAACGAGACGAATCGCTCTTCCCGTCAACCAAACAATTGTGTAGAATTTCGGACATAAGCATCACCAAAATAAATAGTGGGGGATAATTCGTGAGCGGTGACGGGGGAATGTTGGCTGCGCTCGAAGCGGGCCAACCCGGTCTGGAAATAACGGGCTTGGTGAAGTGGTTCGATCCGACGAAGGGCTACGGATTTATCAAGCCTTCGAGCGGGCCGCAGGGCGATGTGCTGCTGCACCAGACCTGTGTGAGGCAATCGGGTTTCAAGGCGGCCTATGAAGGCGCCAAGGTCGTCTGCGAAGCGGTGCAGGGTCCAAGAGGGCTTCAGGCGCGACGGCTTTTGTCGCTGGACAATTCGACAGCGGCGCCGCTGTCCGGATTTGCCAAACTCCGCAAAATGCCTGAACCGCAGGGCGCGGCGTTTGAGGCGACTGTAAAGTGGTTCAATCGCGGCAAAGGATACGGCTTCGTCTCGCGCGGGCCGGAAACGCCAGATGTATTTGTGCACATGGAGACACTGCGCCGCTGCGGCATTCGCGAATTGCGGCAAGGGCAGCGGGTGCGTGTTCGTGCCGGCGATGGACCGAAGGGCGAGCTGGCGGCGGAAGTTTTCATCCTGGACGCCTGAGGGATTTCTAACGTTGGGAGCATTTTGAGCCGCGCGGCTCTTTTGCTATTCCTCGCGGCCGATCTTGTTTGAGTCACGTGATGAAGCCTTGGACGGCGGCGGCTGCGCTGGCCTTAGCAATGTTTGGAATTGGCGCGGCGCCGCCGCCGCTGCCGCATTCGACGGTGGTGGTCGATACGCCGCGCGGCCCGGTGAAGCTGGCGGTGGAAGTGGCCGCTGATGATACCTCGCGGCTGCGTGGTCTGATGTATCGCAAATCTCTCGATGCCAACTCGGGTATGCTGTTCGACTTTTACGACAACCAGTTCCGCGATTTCTGGATGAAGAACACCTACCTGCCACTCGACATGATTTTCATTCGGGCGGACGGCACCGTTTCTTCGGTCGCGCCCAATGCGGTCCCCTTGTCCGAACGGATCATTTCGTCTCAAGAGCCGGTGCGGGCTGTGCTGGAACTCAACGCCGGCCGGGCGGCCGCGCTCGATATCCGTCCAGGCGAACGCGTCCACAACGCCGCATTCGCCAACGCTCTGGCAGGACAATAAACGGCCTTTCGCGTGGCATCTGCGTGCGGGCTATGACATTTTAGCTTGGCGAGTGGATCGGGAATATCGATGGCACAATGGGTTTACGCGTTCGGCAACGGCGCAGCCGACGGCACGGCCGCCATGCGCAGCCTCTTGGGAGGCAAAGGCGCCAATCTCGCGGAGATGAGCAACCTTGGCCTGCCGGTGCCGCCCGGGTTTACGATTACCACCGAAGTCTGCACGCATTATTATGCGAATGGCCGCCATTATCCGGACGGTCTGCGGAACGCGGTCGATAGCGCACTCGCGCGTGTCGGCGATCTGATTGGCGCGCGCTTCGGCGCTCCCGCGAACCCGCTCCTTGTCTCCGTGCGATCCGGCGCCCGCGTCTCCATGCCCGGAATGATGGACACGGTGCTCAACCTTGGCCTCAATGCGGAAACGGCTGAGGGCCTTGCAAAGCTGACCGGCGACTCGCGTTTCGCATACGACTCCTACCGCCGCTTCATCCAGATGTACGCCAACGTCGTGCTTGGGCTGGAGCACGGCCTCTTCGAGGAGATTCTGGAGACCGAGAAAGAAGCAAAGGGCGTTGAACTCGACACCGAACTCGATGCCGGGGATCTCGAGCGCATTGCGGCGCTTTACCGGCAGAGAGTTGAGAAGGACACCGGCCGCCCTTTTCCCGAAGACGCGCGAGAGCAGTTGTGGGGTGCGATCGGAGCGGTATTCGGCTCCTGGCAGTCGCCGCGCGCCAAAACCTATCGGCGGCTGCACAATATCGCTGAAGATTGGGGCACGGCGGTGAATGTGCAGGCGATGGTGTTCGGTAATCGTGGCGATACCAGCGCCACGGGCGTTGCCTTCACCCGCGATCCTTCGACCGGCGAGAAAATCCTTTACGGTGAATTCCTGTTGAACGCCCAAGGCGAGGACGTGGTCGCCGGCATTCGTACCCCCCAGCCGGTGTCCAAAATCGTGCGCGAGCGGCAGAACAGCCGGCGGCCTTCCATGGAAGAGGTGCTGCCTGCGGCCTACGCCGAACTGAAAGGCGTTTGCGAAAAACTCGAAGCGCATTACCGTGACATGCAGGACGTCGAGTTTACCATACAGGACGGCCGGCTCTTCATGCTGCAGACGCGCTCCGGCAAACGTGCAGCGGAAGCGGCGTTGAAGATCGCTGTCGATATGGTGCACGAGGGCCTGATCGATCAAAATCTGGCCATCGCCCGCGTCGATCCGAACTCGTTGGACCAGCTATTGCACCCGACCCTCGATCCCTCGGCGCCGAAAGAATTGATCGCCACGGGCCTGGCCGCTTCGCCCGGCGCCGCCACAGGCGAGGTCGCTTTCACCGCGGATGAGACGGAAAAGGTAGCGGGGGAAGGTCGTTCGGTCATCCTCGTCCGTACAGAAACCAGCCCCGAGGATATCCACGGCATGCATGCGGCCAAGGGCATCCTGACAGCTCGCGGCGGCATGACGAGCCACGCGGCGGTGGTGGCGCGCGGCATGGGGCGCCCCTGCGTATCTGGTGCTGGCGCACTGAAGATCGACGCAGCAGAGGGCAGTATGGCGGTCGGCGCTGAGGTTATCCGGCGTGGCGACATCATTACCATCGATGGCACCACGGGCCAGGTGTTCAAGGGCGCGGTGCCAATGCGGCAGCCCGAACTCACCGGCGATTTCGGCACTTTGATGGGCTGGGCGGATTCGATCCGGGCATTGAAGGTCCGTACAAACGCCGACACGGCGCTCGATGCATCAACGGCTCGCCGTTTCGGCGCGGAAGGCATCGGTCTCTGCCGCACCGAACACATGTTCTTCGATGGCGACCGCATCGTCGCCGTGCGCCAGGTGATCCTGGCCGACGACGAGCAGCAACGGAAAGCGGCGCTTTCGAAGCTGCTGCCGATGCAGCGCGGCGATTTCATCGAAATTTTTCGCATGATGGAGGGGCTGCCGGTTACCATCCGGTTGCTCGATCCACCCCTCCATGAGTTCCTGCCACAGAAGGAGGAGGAGATCGCCGATGTTGCACGCGCGGCCGGAACCAGTTCCGCAAAGCTGCGCGCCCGTGCTATTGCCTTGCACGAGTCAAATCCGATGCTTGGCCATAGAGGCTGCCGCCTGGGCATCACCTATCCCGAAATTTACGAGATGCAGGCGCGTGCGATCTTCGAGGCTGCGCTGGAGGTGGAGGAGGGCGGCTCCTCGCCAGTCCAGCTCGAAATCATGATTCCGTTGGTGGGATTCAAGCGCGAACTGGATTTCCTGAAAGCGCGGATTGAAAATGTGGCGGCCGCCATTCAAGAGCAGCGAGGCAAGCGGCCTACTTATCTCATCGGGACCATGATTGAATTGCCGCGGGCCGCGTTGCGCGCCGGTGAAATTGCGGAGACGGCTGAATTCTTCTCCTTTGGTACGAATGATCTAACGCAGACGGCGCTGGGTCTCAGCAGAGATGACGCGGGTGTCTTCCTGACCGAGTACCTGATAAAGAATCTGATCGCCCGCGACCCCTTTGTCAGCATCGATACCGAGGGCGTTGGTGAGTTGGTGCGGCTCGCTTGCGAGCGCGGCCGGGCAACGCGCCCCGGCCTTAAGCTCGGCATTTGCGGCGAGCATGGAGGCGATCCTGACTCGATCCGGTTCTGTCACCAAGCGGGACTCGACTACGTCTCCTGCTCGCCATTCCGGGTGCCGGTCGCCAGGCTGGCGGCGGCTCAGGCCGCCCTCTCCAGCCCGCGCGATCCCGATTAGCGGTTAACCAATTCTGATCGCGTTAGGAAGAAACAGCCAGGTAGCCTTGGATTTACCGGAATAACGCCCGCGAAGGGCGTTCCTTAATCTGACGCACACGTCAAGTTCCGGTCAATTTTCATTTGACCACTTGGGCATAGGTTGGCAGCTTTTCGGCACGGCCGTCGGGGGAGGGTGGCCGCTCGGACCAACGATTGAAACCGCCATATCCGAAGAGAGCATTCCCGTATGGCCTACAGACTGAGTGACGCGGCACGCCGCGCCGACTTGAGCCTTGCAGGCGCAATCTTTTTGAGCCTGGCCACTGTCGCTGCTGTGGCCGCTTACATCCCCTCGCAAAAAGCGAACGTGATGGCTCCGCCGAAGTTCCGCCCGGCAATCCTTGAAACCAGAAGTGTCGCAGTCATTACGCCGCCTGCTGCTGCGCTCCCAGTTGCCCCGGCGGTGGTGCCAATGCCTCGGCCACCCAGCAGCTTTCTCAGCCGTCTAAAGATCAACGTGGCGCTCGAGAATCTTGCCAGCGAAACATCGTGCCTTGCCGAGGCGCTTTATTATGAAGCCAGAGGCCAAGGGACACTGGGGCAGAAGGCCATTGCTGAAGTTGTTGTTCGGCGTGCGCACCATGCTGGCTTCCCGCATTCGATCTGCGGTGTTGTGCACCAGGGTACGGGTTCCTCCTGCCAGTTTTCGTTCGTTTGCGACGGCACCATGGACCGGCCTAAGGCGGCGGGCGAATGGAATCACGCCGTGCGGCTTGCCGCCCAGATCATCACCGGCGCGATGCCGCTGACGAACATCACGCAAGGCGCAATCTCGTTCCATGCCGCCTCGCTCGAAGCAGACTGGCCGGGCATGGAACAAACGGTAACGGTCGGCCACAACGTGTTCTATCGGCGTGCCGGGAGAAAGCCGTCGATCTGATTGAGCCGGCGCACCTCAGAAATTCACCCGGCGTGAAATGGCCCCATCGACCAGCAGGTTGATCCCAGTGGTGTAGGACGAGACAGGGCTGGCCAGAAATACGACCGCGTTTGCGATTTCCTGTGGGGTTGCCGCGCGGCCGGTTGGGTTCCGGGCTATCGCGTCCTTGAAAGCCTGAGGGCGCTGTTCTTCCACCCGGTTCCAGACCCCGCCCTTGAAATAGACCATTCCCGGAGAAACTACATTGGTCCGGATGTGCTGTTTTGCGTGCTCGTGCGCGAGACCCTTCGCCCAATGGATGAGCGCTGCCTTGATCGGCCCGTAGGAATCTGCCCACTCGCTTTCCGCAGCCGAAACGGAGGAGATGATAACGAAGGCCGCATCGCCATGCGCCGCGCCGGCCTTTTCCAGAAACGGGTGTGCCGCGTCGAAGGCATTGACCGCGCCAAGAATATCGACCCGAAAATTGGCTTCCCACGCTGCTGGGTCGTTTCCATGCGCCATGGCGCCTGCATTGGAGACCAGCACATCGATGCCGCCCAGTTCGTTTCCGGCGTTTTCAATCCAGCGCCGCAGGGCAGGGCCGTCCGCGATATCCACGGCCGCGCCGGTCGCGCGCACACCATTGCCGCGCAACGCCGCGATAGTTGTGTCGACGTGGTCCGCATGCCGCGCGCAAACGGCAACGTTTGCACCCTCATCGGCGAACGTCTCCGCAATGGCCCTGCCGATGCCGCGCGTGCCGCCCAGCACGACGGCGTTTCTGTTTTTCAGCTGAAAGTCCATCTCGTCCCGGTCCGCGACAATTCACCCGACAGTATCTCAACTGTTCGGAAGCGGGAAAGGGCACGCGAAATGGCTACAACGCGGCAAACGCCACCTGCTTCGCTCGCGCCACGACATCTTCGAACATCGCGGCCGTGAGCACGCCGGTGTTCGTATTGAGCCGCGAGCAATGATAACTCGAAATCAGAGTCACGCGATCGATGGCGTATGCGGCGCCATGCGTGAAAGCATGCTCCTTCCTGGAGACATCCAGAGCCGTGCAGACACTGTCGTGGGCGATTTTGCCGAGACACAGAATCGCCCTCACATTGGGCATGCCGTCGATCGTTGCCGTGAGGAATTGCCGGCAAGTATTGACCTCTGAAGGCAGCGGCTTGTTTTCCGGTGGCACGCAGCGCACGGCATTTGTGATCGCGCAATCGATTAGCTCAAGTCCGTTATCTCCACGCTCGTCGTAATCGCCCCGCGCCAGCCCAAGCTTTTTCAAGGTGCCGTAGAGCAGGACGCCGGCATAGTCGCCGGTGAAAGGCCGCCCCGTACGGTTGGCCCCATGCAGGCCCGGCGCCAGCCCCACAATCAACAATCGCTCCTCTCGTGTGCCAAAGGTTGGTACCGGATTGTTGAAGTGATCCGGAAAGCGGGAACGGTTCTCCTGCCGGAACGCGTGCAGCCGCGGGCACAGCGGGCAATCCGGCGGCGGTTCGCGCACGCTTACGCGTATTGCGGTTGTGCGGGCTGCGGCGCCTGCTGCTGGTGATTTGTGGAGCGAGGCCCCCCCTCGCGCATGATGGTGGGCTTTAAGTCTTCCAGCTCGATGAAGTTGTCCGCCTGACGACGCAGTTCGTCCGCAACCATTGGCGGCTGAGTCCGGATTGTCGAAACAACACTGACCCGCCGGCCCTTCTTCTGCACAGCCTCAACCAGGCGGCGGAAATCCCCATCGCCCGAAAAGATCACGATGTGATCGACATTTTCGGCCAACTCCATCACATCGATGGCAAGCTCGATGTCCATATTGCCCTTCACCCGTCTGCGGCCCTGGGCATCGGTGAATTCCTTCAGCGGTTTGGTCACGACCGCAAAGCCGTTGTAATCAAGCCAATCGACCAAGGGGCGCAGTGGCGAGAACTCCTGATCTTCAGCCACGGCGGTGTAGTAGAATGCGCGCACCAGCACGCCCTTCCGGGCGAACAGCTCGAGGAGGCGCTTGTAGTCGATGTCGAATCCCAAGCCTTTCGCAGCGCCGTAGAGATTGGCACCATCGATAAAAAGAGCGAGCTTCTCCTGGGGATAAAACAGCATGTCATTGCCTCCAAATTACAGTTCCAACATCAACGGCCTTTCGGCAAACCGCCCCGATGGCCAATCGCGTTCTAGAATTCCGGCGTGCAGAAGCAAAGCCTCTACATGAATTTGCTCAACGAACTCCCATGATTTTGATCGCGCTTGGCTCCAATCTGATGTCATCTGCCGGCGCACCGGCGGAAATTCTCGCGGCGGCTCTGGCGGCGCTGAGGACAAACGAAATTGAGCCGGTGAAGGTTTCCCGCTTCTATCTGAGCAAAGCGTGGCCAGACCCAGGCGATCCGCCCTTTGTCAATGCAGTGGCGCAGGTGGTTACGACATTCGCTCCGCGTGCCCTGCTCGGAACCTTGCACGCGATTGAGCAACAGTTCGGCCGCACCCGCGACAGGCGCAATGCCCCGCGGACGCTCGATCTCGATATACTGGACTATCAAGGCCGCGTCGAAGCGGGTCCTCCAGTGCTGCCACATCCACGGATGGAGTCGCGCGCATTCGTCCTGCTGCCGCTGGAAGAGATTGCACCGGACTGGCGGCATCCCGTTTCCGGGAAGCACATCAGGGAGCTCATCGCGCAGCTTCCACCGGAGATAGAACGCCCGCAGCCGCTTCCGATCCCGAATCCTTCGGGCTAAAGAGCGGCCTCGAACCACACCGTCGCAATTCATGGATACGCACTCGACCGAGTATCTGCCTTATCTCGGCCCCCTGCTGATTGTCGGGCTGGTCGCGCTGCGGCTGATCAGGAATGCGCCACGGAAGGTAAAACCAAATCGACTTTTCATTATGCCCCTGTTGCTGGTGTTGGCGGCGTTCTTCACATTGAAGCAATCGCCGGCGCCGGGGGCGATCTGGCTCGCTATTTTTGCTCTAGCGGCCGTGCTGGGAACCGGAGTTGGTTACCTCAACGGGAGGCATCGGGAATTCACCCTGGACATGGAAACCGGCGAGATCATGAGCCGTGCGACGCCGATCGGCACCATTATTTTCGCGGCGCTTTTTGCAATCCGCTTTGGCCTGAAACTTGCCTTTCCGCAGCTGAATGCGGGCCAAACTTACGGACCGCACGCCGCCGTCTATCCCGCTGCAAGCGTCATCGGGTGGACAGAAGCAGGTCTCGTTTTTTCCACAGGCTTGGTCCTAGCGGCTGCCGTAACCACCTGGTTCCGCACCCGTCATCTTGTGGAGCAGCGCCGGGCCCAATCCGTGCAAACGCCGCATCCTCCGGAAACCTAGGCCTGTGGCTTATGTTCGAACTTCATCCGCAACTGCAGAGTGACACAGCCTTCATTGCGGATTGGGCGCTCTCGCGTGTGCTGCTGATGGATGACGCACGGTTTCCCTGGCTCATTCTTGTGCCGCGCCGCGAAAGCCTGCAGGAGCTCCATGATCTCACGGGAAAAGACGGTGAGTTGCTCGTCAAAGAGGTCATGCGCGCAAGCCGGAGTCTTAAATCCCTAGTGCGCGCAGACAAGATCAATGTCGGCGCTCTCGGCAACCTTGTGCCGCAATTGCACGTTCACGTCGTTGCGCGGAAGTTGGACGATGTTGCGTGGCCACACCCGATATGGGGTTGTGGGACGCCGGTACCGTACGAGAACTCTGTACGGGACGTCCTCATTGAGGGTTTGCGGGACAAACTATAGTGGGACTCTAATCGACAAATTGCTCGGCCAGAATCCGTTCGTCGAGACTGTGACCGGCGTCGAACAGCATCGTCATGGATATGGAACGGTCCTCCGCCACATGGACGCAATTCACGTCGCGAACCTCGAAATCGTCCGCTACGGCGCTAACGGGCCGCTTGCCGGCTTCGAGGATTTCGAAGCGTGCTCGCGCACGATGGGGAAGCAGCGCACCGTGCCAGCGCCGGGGGCGGAACGCGCTAATGGGCGTCAACGCCAGCAGCGCTGAGTCAATCGGCAGGATCGGCCCATGCGCAGAGAGATTGTAGGCGGTGCTACCGGCGGGTGTGGAGAGTAGAATCCCATCGCAGATGAGTTCGCCAATCCGCACCTTTTCATCGACCAGCACGCGAATTTTCGCGGCCTGACGCGTCTGCCGCAGCAATGAAACCTCATTGAAAGCCAAGGCCTCGGTGATGTTGCCGTCGGCAGCAGCTCGCATTCGTAACGGGTGAATTCGCGCGGCCTCCGCCCGCTCCAGCCGTTCCAAAAGTCCAGCTTCCCGGTATTCGTTCATCAGGAACCCGACGGAACCAAGGTGCATCCCGTAGATCGGTTTATCTTTGCCGACGAATGCGTGCAGCGTTTGCAGCATAAATCCGTCGCCGCCGAGCGCGACGATCACGTCAGCATCTTCTGCCGCATTGCCGTAACGGGAGCCAAGCTCGATCAGAGCCGCTCGCGCCTCGGGTGTGTCCGCAGCGACGAAATGGAGCTTCTGATACATCGGCCGGGTCAGCCTCCGGTCAGCGACATGTGGCGGGACAGCGCCGGTTCGCGATGACGGCGATCGATGATGAAATCGTGGCCTTTGGGTTTGCGGCCGATCGCTTCATCGATAACGCCGTCCAGCAATCCGGAATCGTCGGACGTGCGCAACGGCGTCCGCAGGTCAGCGCTGTCGTTCTGACCAAGGCACATGTAAAGCGTGCCCGTGCAGGTCACGCGCATACGATTACAGGTTTCGCAGAAATTGTGCGTCAGCGGTGTGATGAACCCAATGCGGCCACCCGTTTCCGCCACTTGAAAATACCTGGCCGGTCCGCCGGTGCGATAAGCGCTTTCCGTCAAAGTGTATTGTTGTGCCAGACGCGAGCGCACCAGCGAAAGGGGAAGGTATTGCTCTATCCGATGTTCCACCTCGCCGAGCGGCATCGTTTCGATCAATGTGAAATCCGCGCCGCGCCCGTGCGCCCATTCGAGCATGCGCGGAATTTCATCGTCGTTTACTCCGCGAAGTGCGACCATGTTGATTTTGATCGCCAACCCCGCGGTCTGCGCGGCATCGATCCCTGCGATGACTTTTGCAAGATCGCCCCAGCGGGTAATGGCGCGGAATCTGGCGTGGTCGAGTGTGTCAAGCGACACATTCACCCGCCGTACGCCCGCTGCAAATAGAGCAGGCGCAAAACGAGACAGCTGGCTTCCATTGGTGGTGAGCGTGAGCTCGTTTAAGCCGTTGCCAATCCGCTCTCCAAGCCGCTCGAAAAGCCACATCACATTGCGGCGAACCAGTGGTTCGCCGCCGGTGACGCGGAGGCGGCGGACGCCTTTGCGAACAAACGCACCGCACAACCGGTCCAATTCCTCAAGCGTCAAAACTTCATCGCGCGGCAGAAACGTCATGTGTTCTGGCATGCAATAGATGCAGCGGAAATCGCAGCGATCCGTCACAGAGATGCGCAGGTACGTGATTTTTCGGCCAAACCGGTCGATCATGCCGGACATATAGCAGCCCGTAAGCTGGATTACACGGTCAGCAGAACTGCCAGCGCATCTGCCCTGCTGTGGCTCTCGAACACCGCTATGGCGCCGAGGCGGTCGCCGGCCTCGAGCAAATGCGGCATTTGGCGCGATCGCCGCGAAAGGCTGTACACCGTGGGAAATACCGCGCGATCGATGCCAGCGGCGTGGCAGGCCAAGGCGAGGAGACGCGGGCCGCCTTCATATAAAACTCGGTGCAAACGGAAACGGTCGAAACCAAGCATACGGGCAAAGCCCAGTTCGAATAGTTCGATCTGGCCTTGCTGCAGTACGCGGAGGAGAAACCCCGCCCTCAATTGTCCGGAAGCGGACAGTTTATCGATCAGTTGAGCGGCCCCCATGGCATCTTTGGCAGCGCCATTCGATGCTGCTTCGGCAAAAAAGGCGGCCGGAACGGAAGAATCCGCCAGTCGACCGATCCGGTACGCAGAGAGGCTCACAGCCGTAAAACTCATCCCTCGACAGCATGGAACCTACACTTGAGCTATTAACATGGTATTAAGTTGGCCGCATTTTTGCCTTTTTCCTTCCGATTCGATGAATCCCAAGTCCCGTTTTCTGCTCGCCATCGATCAGGGCACCACCTCAACGCGTGCGATTCTGTTCGATAGCGGAGCGCGGCCTGTGGCATCCCATGCCATTGAATCGCGTCAGCTTTATCCGGCAAACGGCTGGGTCGAGCAGGATCCCGAGGAAATTTGGCGGTCCGCTGTGGCATGCTGCCGCGTGGCCATGAAAGGTATATCTCCGGCCCGGATTGCGGCAATTGGGATCGCCAACCAGCGCGAAACGGCGGTCTTGTGGGATCGTGCGACCGGGACGCCGCTGCACAATGCCATCGTCTGGCAAGACCGCCGCACGGCACAGCGTTGCCGGGCACTGAAGGAGGAAGGCCGGGAAGCGGAGGTATCCGATTGCACCGGCTTGCTGCTCGACCCGTATTTCTCGGCAACCAAGATCGAGTGGCTGCTGGACCATATTCCAGGGGCGCGCGTGCGGGCCGACCGCGGCGAACTGGCCTTCGGAACGATCGACAGCTGGCTGATCTACAGGCTGACGGGCGGGACGGTGCATGCGACGGACGTCACCAATGCGTCGCGCACCATGCT
>JAICVV010000335.1 GCA_025935155.1 Alphaproteobacteria bacterium | reverse complement strand
GGGCTCGCGCTCGCTTTCGATCAGTGTCTCCAGCATTGCATCCACTTCGGCCAAAGTGCGATTGCGCGTCTTCTTCGGCGAGGAATCCGCGAAGCACACCGGGCAGGTCAGATTGCACTCGTCGTTGATTTCGACCAGCGCGAGGCAGGAATGCTGCTCGTGATCGGGGCAAAGCCCGCAATCGTACGGGCAGCCGAAATGCGTGCGGCTCTGGAAGGCGAGCGGGCGGTCGCCAGGCTTCAGCCAGTCCTTCTGCGATTTGTAATAGGCGACGTCGCTGGCCACCTTCGTCTTCTGTGCGCCGTGCGCGTTGCAGCGCTTGAGGAAGTAAACGTCGTCGCCCTCGAACACGATCTTTGCGGACACCGGCCGCAGGCAGGTTTCGCACAGCGACGTCGTCTGTCCGTAAAAAATGTAGTCCCTACTCGGCCGGACGAAAGTCATGAGTGCCCCGAATCATGAGAATGCTGTACGCAAACAATGCCACGCAAATCAGGTGGAACAGATTGAACGGCCCGACAATTGCCGGGTAGGGCTTCAGGAACTCCCACGCGAAGCGCTGCAAAGCATACCACGCCACGAACAGGTAGAAACCATTGCGGATGACCGCCGCCTCGCGCATCGTCAGCGCCCGCAGCCAGAAAGCGAGAAACAGCAGCATCGTGGCGGCTTCGTACAGCTGCACCGGATGGCGCCGGATGCCGTCGCCGAAGTCCACACCCCAAGGCAAATGCGTGGGCGTGCCGTAGGTGTAATCCGGTAGCCCGGCGAAGAAGCAGCCCAGCCGTCCAATGGCGATGCCAAGCGCCAGCGGCCCGACAAACGGCAAGCCGGTCGAGCCGCGAATTCCGCGAAGCCATTTATAGAGTTCGACGGCCGCCACGCCGCCCGCAATGGCACCGGCGATGGAATGACCCAACGTCCAGAAGCCCGCGAGATTCATGTTGGCGCTGCCGAACGCGACCGCACCCGCCAGCGCGCCGAGAGCGAGCGCCATGAAGTACCAGGGATCGTCCTTGAAGCGCGGCCGTGTCGAGAAACCGGTAAGCCAACCTCGCCGCCCAATCCACCAGCCAAGCGCGCCTGCGCTCAGCCACGCCAGCATATCGAAGATGGTGTGAATCAGCATGCGCCGCCCCGAACTTTTTTCATTATCTTCGAGAATCAGAGTGTCAACACAGGCCTGAGCATCTTGCGCACAGCCGTGCGGTCGCGGCGGGATAGCTTTCCGATGACGCGAGAGATCAACCTATTGTCCAGCGTGAAAAGTTTGAGGCGAACAAGCGAGGCGTCGGTCAGACCGGCAGCGGCGCCATCGGTGAGCGGAATATCGCTCGGCCAGCGGCTGCGCTGCGCCGTGGTGATCATGGCGAACAGCGTGGCGCCGTTCGCCTCGTTCGCCGCTGCTGCCGACAACGTCAGCGCAGGCCGCGGCTTGGCAATGGCAATGTCGCTGAACGGGAACGGCACGATGGCGACATCGCGGCCTCGCAAACCGTCATCGCAGCTTGTCGTAAGCGGCGGCGTCTTCCGGGCTGTCCCATTCGGACAGGGTGGATTCCACGGCATTGAGATAGGCACGATCCAGCGGCTCGGCACGTGCGAGCGTCACCCTGCCCTTGCTGATGCGATAGACCAGCGTGTCGCCCGGCTTGGCGCCGAGCGCGTCCCGCACCTCCTTGGGAATGGTGGTCTGCGCCTTCGCCGTCAGCTTGCCAAAAATGGCGGTCATTGCCTTGTCTCCTTACTCCTTACGGTAAGGAGATCAGGACGAGAATACAAGCTTGCTTCCGCCTTGCATAACGCCTTGCGTTATGTAACGTAATACGTTATAGTCTGGTATGATCCGGAGTTTTCGTAGCGCGGAAACCGAGCTGATCTGGCAGGGCTTCCGCAGCCGCAAGCTACCGGCTGAGATCCAGCCCGTCGCGCTGCGCAAGCTGATGATGCTGCATCGGGCGCGAACGCTGAACGATTTGCGCGTGCCGCCGGCGAACCGGTTGGAGTCGCTCAAAGGCAAGCGCGCCCGGCAGTGGAGCATCCGGATGAATCGCCAATGGCGGGTTTGCTTCCGCTGGCGGGAAGGAGACGCACACGATGTTGATATCGTCGACGACCACGACGAATAGGGGCCGCCTGCTGCCGCTCGTCACGCCCGGCGAAATCCTGCTGGAGGAATTTCTCAAGCCCATGAGCCTGAGCCAGAATGCGCTCGCACGCGCCATTCATGTGCCGCCACGGCGGATCAACGAAATCGTGCTCGGTCAGCGCGCGGTGACGGCCGACACGGATCTGCGTCTGGCGCGGTACTTCGGCATGTCGGAAGGCTTCTTTCTTGGCTTACAAGCCGACTACGAATTGCGCGCGAAGAAGCGCGAAATCGGCGCCGACCTCGCCTCCATCCGCCCCATGGCAGCTTGACACCGATGTCCCTGAAAGGTGCATTGGCACCAATTCATCCCGGCGAAATCCTGCGCGAGGATGTTCTGCCGGCACTCGACCTTTCGGTGATGGACGCGGCAGCGAAACTTGGGGTCACACGGCAGACGCTTCACCGCATCATGGCGCGGGGCGATCCGCGGCCCGTGACGCCGGAGATGGCGGTACGGCTCGGCAAGCTGTGCGGCAACGGCCCGCGACTCTGGCTCAATCTGCAGTCGGTGTACGATCCGTGGCACGCCGAACGCCGCATCGACACCCGCAAAATCCCCACGCT